>NZ_PGVC01000010.1:0-74591 GCF_002860225.1 Bacillus sp. V33-4 | reverse complement strand
TGGAACACCCTGAAACCCGAGGACAAGAAGACAATATCTAATTCCTGTTTTCTACTCTACAAATAAGTCCGCAATGATTAATTAAATACTAAGTTAAAATTTTACTAAAAAACGTTGACCTAATTTTACTATTTATATACAATGTTATTGAAACGCTTTCAGTTATTTCTCTAGATATTTATATTCCAAATTACCTGAGGGGAAGAGGTCCTATGGATATTCAAACGATGGAAAGGAAGTTTCAAGAAATTTTTTCTCAAGGCCGCAACGAAGCACGCATTTTCTTTTCTCCCGGCCGAATTAATTTAATAGGTGAGCATACCGACTACAATGGGGGACATGTTTTTCCTTGTGCGATAACGTTCGGGACGTATGGGATAGCCAGAAAAAGAGATGATCGCCAAATCCGCGTGTATTCAATGAATTTTGAAGATACAGGTGTGATTGAATTTACGCTTGACGATTTGGACTACGACAAGAAACATAGCTGGGCGAACTATCCAAAAGGAATGATCCGCTATTTGCAGGAAGCGGGCTGGAAGTTATCATCAGGGCTGGAAGTCCTCGTATACGGGAACATTCCGAATGGAGCGGGCCTTTCCTCTTCTGCTTCAATTGAGATGCTTATAGGTGTGGCCGTTAATGAAATGTTCGATTTAAATGTGCAGCGATTAGACCTTGTTAAGCTTGGTAAAAAAGTAGAAAATGAATTTATCGGTGTAAATAGTGGGATTATGGACCAATTTGCGATCGGGATGGGCAAGGAGAACTGCGGTATTTTACTAGATTGCAACACATTGAAGTATGAATACGCTCCTTTTAACCTAACAGATTATAAAATCATCATTATGAACACGAATAAAAGAAGAGAGCTTGCTGATTCAAAGTATAATGAGCGCCGAAGCGAATGTGAGACAGCCCTGGGACAACTGAAGAAAGCTGCGCCTATTGACTCATTGGGCGAATTAACAGAAAAAGAATTCGAAGCTATTAAACATTTGATCACCGATGAAGTTCTGCAACGGCGGGCAAAGCATGCCGTATTCGAGAACCAGCGGACACTACAAGCAATGAAGGCACTCAAAGACAGTGATCTGGCCGAGTTTGGACGGCTCATGAATGCCTCCCATCGTTCACTCAGGGATGATTACGAAGTGACCGGCACAGAACTTGATACATTAGTAGAAGCAGCATGGAAGCACGAAGGGACAATTGGTGCAAGAATGACAGGGGCCGGCTTTGGTGGCTGCGCCATTGCCATTGTAGCAAATGAACGGGTAGATGAATTCATTTCACAAGCAGGCTCTGAATATAAAGAGAAAATTGGCTATCACGCCACTTTCTATGTGGCAAGTATCGGTGATGGTGCAAAAGAAACGACAACGGAGGTGCTGTTATGAGTATTTTAGTTCTTGGCGGAGCCGGCTACATTGGTTCCCATGCGGTTTATCAGCTGATCAAGCAAAACTATGATGTAGTGGTTGTCGACAATTTACAGACGGGACATCAGCAAGCCCTTCATCCGAAGGCGAAATTTTATCAAGGTGATATTCGAGAAAAAAATTTTTTGCGAAAAGTATTTGCTGATGAACAAATTGACGGGGTGTTGCATTTTGCAGCAAATTCTCTTGTTGGTGAATCGATGCAAAAACCGCTCCAATACTTTGATAACAATGTATATGGTACACAAGTGCTGCTCGATGTAATGGTTGAGTTCGGTGTGAAAAACATTGTTTTTTCTTCGACAGCGGCTACATATGGCGAACAGGACGTAATGCCAATTACCGAGGACATGCCAACTTTGCCGACAAACGCTTATGGTGAGACTAAATTAACGATGGAAAAAATGATGAAATGGTGTGACGCAGCGTACGGAGTGAAATATGTGTCATTACGCTATTTCAATGTAGCCGGGGCGAATCCAAATGGTGAAATCGGAGAGGATCATGATCCGGAAACCCACCTCATCCCGGTTGTTTTACAGGTTGCGTCAGCACAGCGGGAATACATCTCCATTTTTGGGGACGACTACGATACAGAAGATGGGACATGTATCCGTGACTATATTCATGTTGAAGATTTAATTGCTGCCCACGTTTTGGCACTTCGTTACTTACAAAACGGAGGAGAAAGCAATATCTTCAATCTCGGCAGCAGCCGCGGATTTTCAGTTAAGGAGATTATCGAGGCAGCTCGTGAAGTTACCGGCCATTCGATCCCGGCAAAAATAGTCGAGCGAAGACCAGGTGATCCGAGTACACTCATCGCTTCTTCAGAGAAAGCGAAACGTGTTCTAGATTGGAGACCAGTGCATACATCGATCCACCAGATCATCAAGCATGCCTGGAATTGGCATCAACAACATCCGAATGGTTACGACGACTAGGAGGGAAAAACGGTGGACGTCTATTCTGTCTTGCAGCAGCTGCTTCGCAAAGCTATTTCAATAGAAATGATCAGCAGTGAAGATGAAGTTTATGCACGGAATCAAATTATGTCTCTTTTAGCCCTAAATGAATTCCGGTGTGACGAACCTTCTGAACCAAACAAGGACATCCCGGATTTACTGGATGAATTGACAGATTATGCAGTGGAAAAAGGTATCATTGACGATCTCCTTGATGAACGGGAGATTTTATCAAGCCAGATCATGAATGTATTTATGCCAAGACCATCGGATCTTAATCAAATATTTTACGAGAAATACGAAGAACCTGAGAATGCAACCTCATATTTTTATGAATTGAGCAGGAATAGCAATTACATTCAAACCAAGCGCATCAGCAAAAATATCAATTATAAAGCTGACACAGAGTACGGCGAGTTGGACATAACGATCAACCTGTCAAAGCCTGAAAAGGATCCGAGACAAATTGCCAAAGAACGAGAGAAGAAGGATCTCTCAATAAACTATCCGAAATGTTTGCTGTGCGTGGAAAACGAGGGGTATGCAGGAAGAATTGGGCACCCTGCCCGTTCAAACCACCGCATGATCCGAATGGACCTTGGCGGGGAGCCGTGGTTTCTGCAATATTCCCCTTATGTCTATTACAATGAACATTGTATCCTGTTGGCTGGTGAACATCGCGATATGGTTATTAACCGTGAAGCTTTTGAGCGGCTTCTCGAGTTTGTCGAAAAATTTCCGCATTATTTTATCGGCTCGAATGCCGACTTGCCGATTGTTGGCGGATCGATTTTAGTGCACGACCACTACCAGGGCGGAAACTATCATTTTGCAATGGCGAAGGCTAGAGACGAATATTCGTTCACTCTGGACAGCTTTCCAACCATAAAAGCAAGTACAATTAAGTGGCCAATGTCTGTCATCCGCCTTAGAGGGTTGGATAAGGAAAAGCTTGTTGCTGCCTCTGATTATATTTTGGGAAAATGGAAGAATTATAGCGATCGCGAAGCAAATATTTTCGCGTACTCAGGCGAAACCCGGCATAACACAATCACGCCGATCGTCCGGATGCGCAATGGGGAGTTTGAAGTCGATCTTGTATTGCGCAACAATCGAACCAGCGATGAGCATCCAATGGGTATATTCCATCCACATGCAGATGTCCACCATATAAAGAAGGAGAATATCGGTTTAATCGAGGTGATGGGACTCGCGGTCTTGCCAGCCCGCTTGAAAACTGAATTGGCTGAAGTTGAAAAGTTTTTATTGGAAGAGCCCAATCAGATTGAAGAATACCATGTTTCCTGGGCTGAGGACATAAAGGCTCGCAGCAGCACAGGGATTTCAGGAAAATCGATGCAGGAAATTGTCAGAAAAGAAGTTGCATTAAAGTTTTTAAAAGCTCTGGAGGACGCGGGAGTTTACAAGCGAAATGGAGATGGGCAAGCCGCTTTCCGCCGTTTTCTGGATTCACTTTAAGATGGGAAGATAATCGAATGAACATTTTTAAAGAGAAATTCGGAGAAATTGATGGACAACCTGTTACGGCCTTTACAATCGTCAATGAACAAGGAATGGAAGTAACAAGCATTGACTACGGCTGTATAATCACAAAAATAATCATGCAGGATCGAAATGGCGTGTTCGAAAATGTCGTGCTTGGCTTTGATTCGTTTCAGGACTATCTGGAACGTTCACCGTATTTTGGGGCAGTGGTCGGACGATTTGCCGGAAGGATCAAAAACGCCGCATTTAATTTAGATAATCAAACCTACAGATTGGCGAAAAATAATAACGGAAACCATCTACATGGAGGAATGAAGGGTTTCGATAAAGTGTTCTGGAAAGCTGAGACAAGGGAAAGCGGAGATGAGGCCAGCATAGAGTTTTCCTATTTCAGCAAAGACGGAGAAGAGGGGTATCCTGGCAACCTGCAGATGAAGGTGACATATACGTTCAATAACGATAATGAGTTCATCATCTCCTATGAGGGCGTCAGCGATCAGCGGACTGTTCTAAACGTAACCAATCATTCGTATTTTAACTTGAGCGGAAATTTAAAAAGAGATATTTTAGATCATGTTTTAACATTAAAGAGCGGCCGATTTATTGAACTGGCTGAAGATTTAATTCCAACGGGGCAAATACTGCCTGGAGACAATACGCCGTTTGATTTTCAATCAGGCAGAAAAATTAACGATGGTGTTTCCTCAGAACATCCGCAAAATATTCTGGCTGGCAAAGGCTATGATCATCCATTTTTGTTGGCTGAAAATAACAATCAAGAAATCGTTTTGCGCGATCCTGAAAGCGGCCGGGTGTTGACGATTGAAACGGACGAGCCGACTGTTGTTCTCTATACCGGAACCCAGCTTGGAGATGATTTTTTAATCAGGGGTGTCCAGTCGAGGAAGTATCTTGGTTTGTGCCTGGAAACACAAGGTCTGCCAGACTCCGTCCATCAGCCGCATTTCCCTTCTCGTATATTGGAAAAAGGGGAATTGTATAAAACTGTGACGAAATATGCGTTCACTTTGGCTTAATAAAGTAAAACACTGTGGAGTGATTCACAGTGTTTTACTTTAAGCTTAGGCTCTGTTTTGCTTCACCGTATGTGGGGTCAGGCGCTTTTTTTTCGTATGCCTCTTATACAACCATAATCCAACGATCGCTGTTATCACTATCGTAAATACGCCTTCAGGGCTTGGAGTTACTAGATATTCATATCCCTCTCGCACATCTAAGTATTTTTTTAGGATAAGAGTATCTACAAGGGCATTTGCTATCGTGTGAAGGATCACAGCTGGCCATACGCTATTCGTGACATAACGAATTTCCCCATAGACAACTGATAAAATAACAAGTCCAATCATTACTCGAGGAATATAGGTTAGCAGACTTTCCGCAGTATCCACGAGAACCAATAAATAGGGTATATGCCACAGAGCCCAAATCACGCCGACACAAATATGACATAGAAACCTGTTGATTCCCATAGAAAACAGTTTCGGAGCAAGATATCCCCTCCAAGCGAATTCTTCAAAAATGTTCTTAAAAAACATAGGTAACAGGGCCAAACTAAATGCAAGTAGAAATGACGATGAAAAATTGGATGTATCAATCAACTTCAAGTTGTGTCCGATTAAAACGATAATCACAGTTATAACTGGAATAAACAGGATACTGATGAAATAAGGGAAAAGATTTCCCCGAAATTTAAGCTCGATACCTAAATCCCTCCAACCGTCTCCCATGAAAGAACGAAGAATAATCGTTGTGAGCAGGGGCAAGACAAGCCAAATAAGTTGCCCCAAACTGCCATTAGCATCTGTACCAACCTTCAAATCCACTAGTCGGCCTACCCATCCGCAGCTTAAAACAACCAAAGAAAAAATAAGTACATTTCTTAGTGTTTTCTTATCATATTTTCTATCCGTCATGTTAAACATCCTTGTCCTAATTCCATATTTTCATTGTTTCAAGTATTGCTCATACCACTCTTTAATTTGATATAAATACAAGGTTCCTTGTTCTATTCGTATATTCCTTCTTCCATTATACGCATCTAGTTCATCTAATTTACTCATCGTGCAATAATCTCTTTTAGCGTCATCTTTGCCACCTGCCTTTGTGTACTTATCTACATTACGGAACAAATATTCGTTTTAATCAAATATCAACATCAAAGATTAACAGAACCAAAGTTAAAAAGTATTGCGCTTTATTGCAGCGGAGTGGTGACGAAATCAATGAGGATCTGTTGGTAAGTCTTGATTGAGTCAATCTCAACGTATTCGTCATCACCGTGCCAGTTGGCGCCGCTTGGGCCGAATTCAATTGCTGGTATGCCATGGTGAGAGAAGAAAACCGTATCAGCAGAACCATGCTGGCCAAAGATCGTTGCTTGGCGGTTTGCATGCTTTTCAACAACCGAGCGGAGATTAGAAACAAACGGGTCATCATCTTTCGTGTGGACCGGGCTTCCGACGAGGTTCACGAATACGTCTCCATCTGTTACCGCTTCAATCTCCTTTACGATTTCATCCTTATTTTGAGTAGGCAAATAGCGGATGTCAAGAGAAAGCGTGCAAAGGTCGGGAACCTTATTGTACGCTTCACCTCCGCTGATTTTTGCCAGATTGATAGAAGGAGCTTTATAAAAAGCAGAACTCTCCTTTGTGAAAGGAAGTTCCAAGATTTTCGAATAAACCTGCCACGCTTTTTCAATGGCATTAATTCCTTCCCAGGGCCGGCTGCCATGGGCAGATTTACCGCGCAGTTCAATGTCGAGACGCAATACACCTTTTGCTTGAATTGCGATTCCAAGTTGGGTCGGTTCTGAACAAATGACAAAATCTCCTCTATAACCGTTCTCAACGAGGTATCCCGAACAATTAAGCCCGCCGTCCTCCTCATCAGAAACAATTTGCAGTTGAATTTTATATGGAATATCGTCGTCTTTTATCTGGACAAGTATACACATCATGGCGGCAACGCCCGCTTTCATATCTGCGGCCCCGCGCCCGTATAAGCGGCCGTCTTCCACAGCCGGAATAAATTGTTCATTCCGTCCTCTTACAACGTCAACATGCCCGTTAAATACAATGGTTTTTTCGCCGCGCCCAATTTCACATACAGCCATCCGATAGCCATTATTTTCAATGATCTCTGTCTTGAGTCCGTGTTCATGCAGCCATTGTGCACAGAAAGTAACGGCTTGATTTGCCCCTTCTCTATTTGAACTGTCGATTAAAATGAGTTCCTTTAATAATTCCTTAATCATTACGGGAGGCCTCCTTCTAAAAAGTGTCATTCTTTCTATACCCGAAATGGTACGGGAAGGAACAATAACAATCCATTATGAGAAAAATACCAACCACTGTATGGTGGCAGTATAGAAATGTCGCTTTGCTTGCAGTATACTTTACAAGACCATGTACAAGTATAAGCACAAGCATATCTAATAACATTAGATTAAAAATAAAGGAGACAATTATGTCAAAGCCACTTATCGAAAATCTTTCCCCGTTCATTAGGGAGGTTTGGAACAAATCGGGTTTTAAAAACCCAACCTCGATCCAGGAGATGAGCATACCGATCGCGCTCGAAGGAAAAGACTTGATCGCCGAGTCCCCGACAGGAACAGGAAAAACACTCGGTTATTTGTTGCCTGTCCTGCAAAAAATCGAGGTTGAAAAGCGGAATATTCAAGCGGTTATTTTAGCTTCTTCCCAGGAGCTTGTGATGCAAATTTTAGCGGAAATCCAGAAGTGGGCGGAAGGAAGCGGAATTCGGGCCGCATCGTTTATCGGCGGGGCCAATGCGAAAAGACAGCTTGAAAAGCTAAAGAAAAGCCCGCACGTGATCGTCGGAACGCCTGGCCGGACGCTTGAATTAATCAAACAGAAAAAAATGAAAATGCATGAGGTAAAAACGGTTGTGCTGGATGAGGCTGACCAGCTCATTGTCCCTGAGCACGAAAATACCGTCCGGCAGATTATTAAGTCCACGCTTGGCGATCGGCAAATTCTCCTGTTTTCAGCAACTCTGACGAAGAGAACAGAGGAAATTGCCAGAGAAATAGCAAGAGAGCCGGAGATTATTAGAATTACAAAGGATGAAACAATCGATGCTTCGACGGTGGAGCATGCTTATGTTATTACGGAACAGCGCGATAAAATTAATTTTATTGAAAAGCTTTCAAGGATTTCGGGGCTAAAAGGTCTAGTATTTGTACGAGATATCGGGAATTTGAATGTCCTCTCAGAAAAGCTTAAATTCAAAAAAGTAAATGCTGAAGTGCTCCATAGTGATTTGGGCAAAATGGACAGGCAGGCCGCGATCAGGAACTTCAGGACGGGAAAGAGCAATTTGCTGCTGGCCACCGATATTGCTGCAAGGGGTCTCGACATTCAAGGAATTACCCATGTAATCCATTACGATTTTCCGAGGGATCTTAACCAGTACGTTCACCGCTCAGGCAGAACCGGAAGATTTGGTGCAAGCGGCACGGTTCTCGCCATTGTCACAGATAGAGAAGAGCGGGATCTGAAAAAATTCGCACGTGAATTGGGGATTTCGATCACTGAAAAAGTGTTCTTTAAAAGTGAAATAGTTGATAAACAAAATAGAAACCGCTCTTGACAAGAAAAACGATTCAAACATGCTCGCAGAAAGAGCCGTTTTCATTGCTGGTCTATTAAGTATGGTTCTACGGGAACAGAAATGCTCTGCGATCCGAACCTGATGTTAGAAAAACTAACAAGGTCATTGACGGATTGAATCGTTGTTGATATACTCCAGCTATCACAGAAAAAAATAAATACTTGCTCTTATCCAGAGCGGCGGAGGGACAGGCCCTGTGAAGCCCGGCAACCTGCAAGGAAACTTGCAAGGTGCTAAATCCTGCAGATATAAGATCTGGAAGATAAGAGGAGGATTGTCCATTAAACCTCTTCTTTACCTGAAGGGGTTTTTATATTTTCGGCAAAATTGGTCTGGAATTATAAATTTTACATATGAACAAGAAGGTGTGAAAGCTTTGGGAGAGAAATTTGAAACAGAAGTGCTGCACAGTCGAAAAAAGCAAAAACGAGAAATTAAAAGCAAAGTAACACCAATCTATCAAACCTCAGCGTTTAAGTTTGATAATTTAGAAGAGCTTGAAGGATATTATCAAGGCGAGGGAAACTATTTATATTCCAGAGTTGGAAACCCGAATACGGATGAACTTGGGGAAGCCGTGGCGGCACTGGAAGGTGCACCGGCCGGGGTGGCGTCGTCCTCTGGGTTATCGGCGATTCTTGCCGGCGTTCTTTCCGTTGCCCGAAGCGGAGACCATATTGTTGCAACGGACGATTTATATGGAGGCAGCTATCACTTATTGAAAGAAGAGCTTCACGAGCTTGGGATTGAAACGACATTCACTTCCTTTTCTGATCTTAAGAGCGTTGAGGAAGCAATCCGGGAGAACACGGTGCTTCTTTATACGGAGTCGATTACAAATCCGCTTCTTCGTGTAGAAAAGCTTGAAGCGATTGTCGAGCTTGCCAAAAAGTACGACCTTTTTACACTTGTTGATAATACGTTTGCCACTCCTTATCATTGTAAGCCGTTCATACTTGGAATCGATCTTGTCGTGCACAGTGCGACAAAATATATTGGCGGGCATAGCGATATCACCGCTGGCGTGCTTGTCGGCAGAGAGGAATTAATCAGCAAAGCAAGAGCAAAAATTGTCAATTTAGGCGCAAATCTCAGTCCTTTCGAAGCATGGTTAACATGCCGGGGTCTGAAAACGCTGGCTGTCAGAATGAAGACACAATCAGAAAACGCTAAACGGCTGGCTGAGGCTATGCAGAATCATCAATTCGTAGCAAAAACCTATTATCCATTTAGCGCAAATCCTGAAAACTTTGGGGCAATGGTAACGATTGAGCTTGATAAACATGTTGATGTCAGCGAATTTTTCCGCTCCTTAACATGGGTGAAAATTGTTCCGACACTTGCCGGAGTAGAGACGACTGTTTCGCACCCGCTCAAGACATCCCATCGTGCGCTTCCACCGGAAACTTGTGCTGAACTGGGTATCACGAACGAGGTCGTCCGAATTTCGGTCGGTATTGAGCATTATGAAGACATTATCGTTGAATTCGAGAATGCCATTAAAAAGGCGCTAAATTGAGTAAATTTGAAATGTAATAAGCTAAACTGAAAAACGAATGAAGTTGTCTAGATATACAGGAGTATGCCGTAGGAAATGAATAATACTAACTTAACATTAAATAACAGTTCGTTTTTCATTAAAGAATTGCTTTATGAAATTCATTCAATTAAAAAAATACAAAAAAATTTATATTTTTAGTCATTTGTTATTGACTAAAAAAATAAACTTTACTATAATCCTTTATAAAGTTAACAGTTTAGTGTTTTAATCAAATAAAATATCTCTTATCCAGAGTGACGGAGGGAACAGGCCCGAAGATGTCCGGCAACCTTCAAGCCCCAAGCTTGAAAAGGTGCTAATTCCTGCAGGCAGCATGATGCTGTTTGAAAGATAAGAGGAGGGGCCCCCTCTTCTTATGAAGAGGGGGCTTTTATTGTTTTACAAAATTTGAAAAAAAGCCGGTTCTCATTGATGCAGTGGCGCTGAACGTTCACGAGAGCTTGTTAAACATTAAACCTATTATTCTTATAAAATTAATCAGATTTGGGAGGAAATAAAATGTCACAATCTTATGATACTTACGATTTAGAAACGATCCTTTTACACGGAGGGCAGTCACCTGACCCGACCACAGGCTCAAGAGCCGTTCCAATCTATCAAACAAGTTCATATGTTTTTCATAATACAGAACATGCCCAAAGTTTATTTTCCCTTGATGAGCCTGGCAATATCTATTCAAGAATTGGAAATCCAACCGTTGATGTTTTCGAAAAAAGGCTAGCCTTGCTTGAAGATGGGGTTGCCGCTGTGGCTACATCTTCCGGAATGGCCGCGATTGCCCTGTCGATCATGAATATTGCCCAGGCTGGCGATGAAATTGTTGCTGCGTCAAGCTTGTACGGAGGAACATATAATTTATTCGCGATTACCCTGCCAAAGTACGGTATTAAAGTTCATTTCGTTGATGCAACTGATCCGGAAAATTTCAGGAAAGCAATTACACCTAAAACCAAGGCCGTTTATGGAGAGATCATCGGAAATCCAAGCTTGCGCGTTTTTGATATTGAAGCAGTGGCTGAAATTGCCCATGAACATGGAGTGCCATTAATTATTGATAATACTTTTGCTTCCCCATATTTGTGTAAACCAATCCAATGGGGTGCTGATATCGTTGTCCATTCAGCGACAAAATGGATTGGCGGACATGGAACAACAATTGGCGGTATCGTGATTGACGGCGGACGCTTTAATTGGAACAGTGAGAAATTCCCTGGTTTTACAGAACCAGATCCAAGCTATAATGGCTTGCGCTATGCCAATGATTTTGGAACGCTTGCTTTCAGCACAAAGCTGCGCGTCCAGTTATTGCGCGATTTCGGTTCATCGTTAAGCCCGCACAGTGCGTTTTTACTGCTGCAGGGGCTTGAAACGCTTCATTTAAGAGTTGAAAAACATAATGAAAATGCCTTGAAGGTTGCAGACTTTCTAAAAGCTCATCCTGCTGTCGAGTGGGTATCCTATCCGGGACTTGAAGAGCATTCAGCTCATGAACTGGCCAAGAAATACTTAGGGGGCGGATTCGGGTCGATCGTCAACTTTGGAATTAAGGGTGGACGTGACACCGGGAAAACGGTCATCGACCATGTTGCACTATGGTCCCATGTTGCCAATGTCGGGGATGCTAAGTCGTTGATTATCCATCCGGCCTCAACTACGCATCAGCAACTGAGTGCTGAGGATCTCATTAAAACAGGGGTTACTGAAGAATTGATCCGCTTATCGATCGGGATTGAATCGGTGCGCGATTTAACAAACGATTTGGACCGTGCTTTCTTCGAAGCAACTGGGCTTTCTTCCAAAGGAGAAGTAAAGGGCGATGTCGCAGTGAATGATGAAGGTGTGATTCGTTGGGCCCTTCAATCACCAACTATTCGTGAAACAGAGAACGGCAATGAAGTTCAGCGTGCAAAGACATTGGCTGTTGTCGGGCTAAGCAGCAATCCGGGCCGCCCGAGCCACCGTCTGGCAAGGAAAATGCAGCGGCTTGGCTACCGTATCATTCCGGTCAATCCTCGAGAAACGGAAGTCCTTGGCGAAAAGGCCTATCCGGATTTAACGTCGATTCCGTTTAAAGTTGATATTGTCCAGGTATTCCGCAGCCCTGAAGCGGCGGTCGAAATTGCCGAAGAAGCAGGCAAAATTAAGCCGAAGGTTTTCTGGCTCCAGGAGGGTGTTATTTCCCCTAAAGCTGTAGAGGTCGCAAAAGAAGCAGGACTTGAAGTTGTCCAAAACCGCTGTACCTATAAAGAAGCACAAAGGTTAAGGGGCACAATTGTTACCTTTGCATGTGAAATATAGAAGTTGGAAAATCGAAAGGGGTAAAAAAAGATGAAAAAATGGGTCAGTTTATTGGCTGGTGTACTCGCATTGTTCGCGATAGCCGGCTGTTCGAATAACACAACTGCAAGCGGGGATGGGAAAAGCGGCAAGCCCGATAAAATTGTTTTGGATTATGCGTATTATTCACCAACAAGTCTAGTTTTAAAAGAATTCGGCTGGGCTGAAGAAGCATTTAAAGAAGAGGGCATTGATGTCGAATTTGTCCTCAGCCAGGGAAGCAATAAAGCTCTTGAATTCCTAAACAGCAGCAGTGTTGATTTCGGCTCAACAGCCGGTGCTGCTGCATTAATGGCAAAAGCAAAAGGTGCGCCAATTGAGTCCGTTTATCTTTATTCAAAGCCGGAATGGACGGCTTTGGTGGTCAATAACGATTCACCGATCAAGGATGTTGGTGATCTTAAAGGGAAAAAGGTTGCTGCCACAGTGGGAACAGATCCATATATTTTCTTGCTAAGAGCTCTTGATGAGGAGGGCCTTTCCCAATCCGATATTGAGCTGGTGAACTTGCAGCATGGCGATGGAGGAAGTGCTTTAACGACAGGCCAGGTTGATGCATGGGCAGGTCTTGACCCGCATATGGCAAGGCTTGAGGTCGAAGCAGATACGAAGCTATTCTATCGAAATACTGATTTTAACACGTACGGGGTGTTAAACGTTCGAAGCGAATTTGCCAAGAAGTATCCAGAGCATGTTGAGAAAGTAATTGAAGTTTATGAGAAAGCAAGAAAGTGGACGCTTGAAAATCCTGAGGAAGCTGCTGAGATTCTCTCGAAAGAAGCGCAAATAAGCCCTGAAGTCGCCAAATTGCAAATGCAAAGAAACGATTTTTCAAATGCTGTGCCGGGCGATGAACAAAGGGAAGCTTTACAATCAGCCGGTAAGGTATTACAAAAAGGAGAAATTATTGAAAAAGGAACAGAAGTATCAGAGCTCGTTGACGAACTGATCAATCCTAAGTTCGCCGAGAAGGTCATTCAACAATAGGCTGTCACTATACAGCCCGTACAAAGTGGGGGTATTACAAATGAAAGATTCGACGGTTTCAACGCCTTTAACGATCGGAAAATCGAAAAAAAGTTTCCAGGTAAATAAGCATCTGAAAGCGACCTTGCTTGGTGGGGTTGTACCGGGATTTTTGATCATTTTATGGGAGTACTTGAGTAAAAGCGGTTTTTTTCCGGCCCATCTGCTGCCTGCTCCGACGATCATACTCGACACGATTATCACGATGGGGCAGGACGGAACACTGTGGGGGCATCTTGGCATTACACTTTACCGGCTCTTTTCAGGATTTTTAATAGGCGTGGCACTGGCGGTCTTGATCGGCTCAATTGTCGGTTATCTGAAAAAAGCAGAGAGCTTGCTTGATCCGTTGATCCAGGCTTTCCGCTCGATTCCATCGCTTGCCTGGGTACCGCTGTTTATTTTATGGATGGGAATCGGCGAACCTTCAAAGGTCGTACTGATCGCCGTTGGTGTCTTTTTCCCGGTCTATTTAAATATTGTGTCAGGCATTCAAAATGTCGACCGTAAGCTGATAGAGGTCGGTAAAATCTATAATTTCAACTCCTACCAGCTAATTCGCAGAATTATCCTTCCGGCCTCGCTGCCATCGTTTCTCGTCGGGATTCGCAGCGGGTTAGGATTAGGCTGGATGTTTGTAGTCGCCGCTGAATTGATGGGAGCAAGCGAAGGCATTGGTTATCTGCTTGTCTACGGACAAAACACATATTCTCCGCAACTGATTATTTCCAGCATTGTCCTGTTTGCAATCCTGGGAAAATTAACAGATTCGATCTTGAAGAGCATTGAAACAAAAACACTCCATTGGCAAGATACGATTGCCAGGAAAGCGTAGGGGACTGATAGCATGTTAGCAATTGAGAATGTATCCAGGACGTTTTCCGGCGGTTCGACCGGCTTTAAAAATATCAATCTTTCCGTTCAACAAGGGGAAGTAATCGGAATCCTCGGAACGAGCGGCTGTGGCAAAAGCACGCTGCTTCGCGTTTTATCCGGACTTGATCAGGAATACCATGGACACGTCAAGATCGATGAAGAACATGTGGAAGCAGTCCATGAGAAAATCGGGATGATCTTTCAGGAACCCCGCCTGCTCCCGTGGTTGAATGTAATTGATAATGTCTTGCTCGGTTTAAAAAACGATGCGCAGAAAAAGGCGAAGGCAGCTGAATATTTATCTGCCGTGGGATTGGATGGCTTTGAAAAGCATTTTCCAAAGGATTTATCAGGCGGAATGGCTCAAAGGGTCGCGATTGCCAGAGCACTTGTAACAGCGCCGGAAATATTGCTGCTCGATGAACCGTTCAGTGCATTAGATGCATTTACGAAAATGCAGCTTCAGGAATTATTGCTGTCGATCTGGCAAAAGTTCCAGTCGACCATCCTGCTTGTTACCCATGATATCGATGAGGCACTGTATCTTTGTGACCGGATAATCATTCTCAGGGGCCAACCTGGAGAAGTCTATCATTCAATCAATTTGAATGAGCCGCGGCCGCGGGCAAGGGGAGACGCAGCACTTGCCAGGACGAAAGAAAAGATTATCAATCTTTTAGATTTATCGACGAATGGGTAAAGGCGAATTCACAAGAAAGAACAAAGGGGTTTGATTATGACTTTATTAGCTAGACATCATTTACCTCCAAAAGAGGGGGATTATAATCTTCGAAATTATCTTGAAGCATGTGAGACGTTTTCCTGGGCAGAAGCCGAAAAGGCGTTCAGCTGGAAAAAGACAGGCCGCATCAACATGGCGCACGAATGTGTTGATAAACATGTTGAAGAAGGATATGGCAGCAAAACGGCAATCCATTATATCAATGGTGAAGACGAGTATAAATTAACCTTCAAGGAAGTAAAGGAAAAATCAGATCATCTTGCTTCTG
Source organism: Bacillus sp. V33-4 (assembly GCF_002860225.1). Lineage (NCBI taxonomy): Bacteria > Bacillati > Bacillota > Bacilli > Caryophanales > Bacillaceae > Bacillus > Bacillus sp. V33-4. The sequence goes on along the minus strand of NZ_PGVC01000010.1, from coordinate 59,209 downwards.
TGTTAAGGGCGCATGGCGTCAAAAAGGGAGATATTGTGTTTATCTTTTTGCCAAAGCATCCGGATTGCTATATTGCCATGATGGCGGTCATTAAGCTCGGCGCGATCGCCGGTCCATTATTCGAAGCATTCATGGAAGAAGCGATCAGGGACCGCGTTGCAGATTGTGACGGGAAATTCATGATTACCGATCATGTTCTTGGCAAAAGAATTCCGAAGAACGACCTTCCATCGCTGGAAAAAATATTTATTACTTCCTCTCCTGAGCATTGTGAAGCCGGGGAAATTTCACTACCGGCAGAGCTGGCGGCTATTGAGCGTGAATCTGACATTACAGAATGGCTCGATATGGAATCAGGATTGAACATTCACTATACAAGCGGTTCGACAGGAAAGCCCAAAGGGGTAGTTCATGCTCACAGGGCGATGGTTCAGCAATACTTGACCGGCAAATGGGTGCTTGATTTGAAAAACGACGATGTATACTGGTGCACAGCCCATCCCGGCTGGGTGACGGGGACCGTGTACGGTATTTTTGCCCCATGGCTAAACAGGGCAACATTGGTTGTTAATGGCGGCCGTTTCGATGCGCGCTCATGGTACAGGACGCTTGAAAAGACAGAAGTGACGGTCTGGTACAGCGCGCCAACCGCATTCAGGATGCTAATGGCCGAAGGGAACGATCTTCAAAAGGAGTACGACCTTTCTTTGCTCCGGCATGTGTTGAGTGTAGGTGAACCCTTAAATCCTGAAGTTATTTATTGGGGTGAGGAAACGCTAGGCAAGCGAATCCACGATACATGGTGGATGACTGAAACAGGCGCCCAGCTGATTGTGAATCTTCCGTCGGAAGTCATTAAGCCTGGATCAATGGGCAGGCCTTTTCCTGGAATCCAAGTTGCTATTTTGGACGATGACGGGAATATCTTGCCGCACGGGGAGGTCGGGCATCTTGCAATCAAAGCCTCGTGGCCTGCGATCATGCGCGAAATTTGGAAAAATGAAGAGAAATATCACTCGTATTTCCCGTTCCCCGGCTGGTATTTATCCGGAGATCTGGCGATTTTAGATGAAGACGGCTATGTGTTTTTTCAGGGCAGAAGCGATGATATGATCAATTCTTCCGGAGAACGGATCGGCCCTTTTGAAGTGGAAAGTAAATTAATTGAACACCCTGCCGTAGCAGAAGCAGGTGTAATCGGAAAGCCTGATGCGTTGCGCGGTGAAATTGTGAAAGCATTTATCGTACTCCGTAAAGGTTACAAGCCAAGTGACGAGCTTCTGGAAGATATCCGCCAATTTGTTAAAAAGAAGCTGGCTGCCCATGCAGCGCCGCGGGAAGCGGAATTCATTGATCAGCTTCCAAAAACAAAAATAAGCGGAAAAATTTTGCGAAGAGAGCTGAAGGCACGTGAGCTTGAAAAGATCAATAAACGGTAAAAAACCGGGTGCCCTGCTCATAGAGTATGGGAAAGTTAACATTGGCAGCTTCACGTTTGATTCCGGTGATCAACTGGAAGAGGTGGAGCTCGCCTATGAATTGGCCGGTAAGCGAAACAGGCCTGTCGTGATTGTGTGCCACGCGTTAACCGGAAATCAGAATACGGTTGGCACAAATGATCAGCCTGGCTGGTGGTCCGGCTTAATCGGACCCGGGCGTTACATTGATACGAACGAGTATATGGTGATCACCTTCAATGTGCTTGGCGGCTGCTCCGGATCGACCGGGCCTGCCAGCATAAACCCGAAAACAGGAAGCACGTATAAGCAGGACTTTCCGGAAATTACAATCAGGGATATAGTCCGCGCCCAGCATCAAGCATTGCAAAAACTCGGCATTCATGAGGCGAAAGCGATTATTGGAGGCTCTCTGGGAGGAATGCAGGCGTGGGAGTGGGGAATTCTTTATCCATCCTTTTCCGAATTGTTAATTCCGCTGGCTGCCACGCCATTTTTAAGCGATTATGCGATTGCTTTTAATACAATTGGCAGAACCGCGATTATGGCAGACCCTGAATGGCAGGGCGGCTATTATCCGGACGGGAAAAAACTTGCCGGTCTGGAAATCGCCAGGATGGTGGGCATGGTTACCTACCGAACCGATTATTTATTTAGTAATAGGTTTCAAAGAGAGCAAAAAGAAGATGGTGCTGAATTCCAGGTTGAATCCTACTTGAAGTATCAGGGAGAAAAGCTGGCAGCACGCTTTGATGCCAACAGTTATTTGCGTTTATTGAGTGCGATGGACCGACATGATATCGGCTTCAACCGTAAAAATTGGCAGGAAGCATTAAAGCAGGTCCAGGCTTCCGTCCTTCTGCTCGGATTTACGGGCGATCTTCTTTATCCGCCCCATGCGATTAAGGAAGCTGCAGATCTTCTTTTAGAGCAAAATAAGGAGTCCGTGTTTTTCGAGGTGAAAACAAATTTCGGTCACGATGGGTTTTTAACGGAATTTTCCAACTGGAGCGGGCATATTAAAACGGCCCTCGACTACGGGTTAAGAGGAGTGGACAAATGCAAACCCTTAACATTGTATTATTAGGATACGGAACAGTCGGCAAAGGTGTTTATAATACGATTCATTACCATCAGGAGAGGCTTAAAAGCATTCTCGGCAAAAAAGTGGAAATTAAGGCTGTTCTTGTTAAAAATATTGATAAGCATAAGCTTCCAGATGCCGATGTGGTCCTGACAGACCGGTTTGAGGATATTGATCAACTTGGTAAGATCGACGTCGTGATTGATGCAATTGTTGGTAAAGAGCCAGGCTTTCATTACTTGAAGCATTCTATCAAAAAGGGCTGCCATGTCATTACCGCTAATAAGGAAATGTTCGCCCACCACGGAAGCGAACTTCTTGAATTGGCGAATGAACAAGCGGTGTCAGTCGGATATGAGGCAACTGTTGGCGGCGGGATTCCGGTTATTCAAACGTTAAGAAAACTGCTCAATGTTAATAGGATTGAAAAAATAGAAGGAATATTAAATGGGACTTCCAATTTCATTTTAACGACAATGAGAGAAGAAGATCTTTCGTTTGAACATGCATTATCACTTGCTCAGCGAAATGGCTATGCAGAAGCAGACCCGACCAATGATGTCGAAGGCTATGATGCCTTTTATAAAGCAGCAATCCTTAGCCAGCTTGTTTTTGGCGAACAGCCTGATTGGAACAAAACATTCAGACAAGGCATTGCCGAGATTACGATTGAACAAATCAAGTCTTATAACGAACTGGGCTTTCGGTTTAAGCATGTAGCATCAATGGAGAAAACGGCCAGCGGTGTCCATTGTTCTGTGAAACCTGTGCTTGTGACACGTGCACATCCTCTGTACCAAGTAGAGGGCGTTCAAAATGCTGTTTCGATTGATGCTGATATTGTCGGCAACATCAGTCTCCTTGGCCCCGGTGCGGGAATGTACCCGACAGCGAGCGCGATTATTGAAGATCTGATTCATGTCGGCACAGACAATCCGGTCCCGCGTACCCAAGCATTTGATGGACTGCAGGAGGGTCATGAAAAAGAAGCGTGGGTTCTGTCAGGCCAATTTGACAGGGGAGCTTTTTCAAAAGAGATTGAAGTTGTTGCCACACTAGATTCCGAGAACGTCATTGCGAAAGCAGCAAAAAAAGATATCAAGCTCAGTGGTGTTATCTATTATTCGCTGCTTGGAGAATACAGTGCATATAAAAACTCAAATGAAAAAGAACTGCAGTTGCCGGTCTAGCGCTAGCGGCAGTTCTTTTTTCTTGCTTTTTCAATTGGAAAGCAATGCTAGTTTTAACCTCCTTAAAGCGGGTATTTTTATGGTGTACAGCTTTTCCAACTAAAAAGGAGGAATAAAATATGGCTGAGCAAACAAAACACATTGTCGGAGTATACGATACACATGAAGAAGCGATTCGTGCTGTTGAAGATTTGAAGATGCAAGGATATCGCTCAGAAGAGATCTCGGTTATTGGTAAACATGATGATGAAGTTGACGAAGTAACAGAAGCAACGGGCACAAAAGCAGAGGAAGGCCTTGCTGCCGGGGCAGCAACGGGCGGAGCGCTTGGCGGCCTGGCTGGCTTGTTGGCAGGTGTCGGTGCGTTGGCAATTCCGGGAGTCGGACCAATTATCGCCGCAGGTCCAATTACCGCTACTTTAACAGGAGCTGCGGTAGGAGCCGGGGCCGGCGGATTGACCGGTGCGCTGATCGGAATGGGGATTCCCGAGGACGAGGCTGGTCACTATGAGTCTGAAGTGAAAGCAGGAAAAATTTTGGTACTCGTTGATGGTGAATCGGCAAAGATGGGCAGAGCCGGATTTGATGAGACCGATATGAGATCAATGGACGGCACAGTAACCGGCACTGGCAGAATGGATAGAGATAATGCATATCTATCAAATAATGAGCATCTCACATCCAACAACCCTGCTTCAGTCCGCGACAGTTTTAATAGTAAAGACTTTTAAACAAAGCGGAAGCTTATTTATCCACGTTAAATAGTCTAAGAGAGAAACAAGCGCTGTTGGCTTGTTGCTGCAGGGACCGTTCCTCAAGCAGGGAGCGGTCCCTTTTTTGACTAATTTGTGAAATTATTCACAAATTAGCGTGGTATGTGAGGAAACTCATATAAAGATATTCTTGGAGAATTTACAATGGAGGAAAGTAGTCTTGCCAAATTAGAATGTGATCAGATCAAATAAAGAACGGCCGGACAGAGGAGGAAATCATGGAGGCAGTTATTTTTGCAGGACATGGCAGTCGCACTGGGGCAGGTAACCAGGAGTTTATTGATTTTATCGAAATGGCAATGGAAAGTCTGAATACGCCCATTAAAGCCTATTCATTTTATGAGAGGGCGGAGCCATCCATCCTGCAGGCAGTTGAAAATGTAATAAGACAGGGTGCTACTGAGGTGACAGTTATTCCTGTCCTGCTTTTACCAGGCATTCATGCCAACTCAGGGATCCCGCAAGAAATAGCACGTGCAAGAGCCATCTATCCTGAGATTGTATTCAAATGTGGAGAAGCGATTGGAGTTGATCCGATTATCATCGATATTCTTAAAGACCGTCTCGCCAGTAAAATGTATGCCCATGATGGCAATGAAGCTGTTTTGCTGGTAAGCCATGGCAGCCCTGACCCTGTTGCAGCTGTAGAGATGGAGGCGATTTCGTGTTTTCTTGGTGAGGAGCTTGGAACGAAATCGCTTGTTGGATATTTGATAAATCCCCCATATTTTCTTGAAAAGCTGGCAGAGCTGCACGAACAATCATTTCAAAAGGTATATATTATTCCTTATTTATTGTTTGGAGGGCGTTTTCAGTCAGAAGTAGAAGAAAGAATAGCAGCATTTGAGCAATCGAACAGCTCCATGGAATTTATCTTCTGCGATCCGATCGGGTTTGATGAACGAATCAAAAAACTTTTAATTCAGCGTGCAGAAGGCGCGAAGCAGTTGCAATAATCCAGCGAAAAAAAATAATATGATACAGTTGGCGGGAACCGATCGAGAGGTTGCCAATTGCGGTGGAAGGCATAAAGCCAATGGCCGCAACTTTAAATGTTCTGTACACAATACAGAAATCCATCGGGATGTGAACGGAGCACAAAATATATGCCGGAAAAGATTCGCGATGGAGACAAAATCGGTCGATGTTTTGTATCGACAACCCGTTTGGTACCAAAGGTACCTAACAGTAAAAAAAATGTAAGGAAACAAGTGATAAAGTATCGCCTGGAGGAAGGCGTAGTAGGCACGACACCGCCCTTTTATTGGACTGTTTCTCCAATAAATGTTGCTTGCCGTATCCTTGCCTCTGCTTTAGGTCCTTCTCCGGAAGGGGCTATACCTGAAATAAGCAAGGTAATAGCAAGAAAAGAAGCCCACGGCTTCAGCCGTGGGTGGTGTCACAGGAAGAGCAGATAAGCAGACTTTATGATTCAATTAAGATAGTGCTTTCAAGGGCAACGAATGCTGGAGGGTATATGGATCACCCGCTTTTTGCTGGAGACGTAAAAACGGGTGGTTATAATCAGCTTTTCAATGTGTATGATCGGGCAGGGGAACCTTGCACCCGCTGTGGCACTGCTATAGAAAAGGGAGAAAAAGCTGCGAGAAAAAGCTTTTATTGCCCAAATTGCCAAAAAGTAAATACCGCTTTTTCGCGGAGTGATGCTGTGCCAGCTAAATAAGAAAATTTGGCTGCTGAATTTTCCAAATCTTAAATAAAAAAAAGAAGGCTGGGACATGATTCAGCCTTCTTTTTTTGAAAATGAAACTTATTTTTTTCTTTCCTGTCCAGGCAAGCGGTCGATCCGCTTCGAGTCCTCGGTGTTTAATGCGCTTTTTAAGAAATAAACGAACATCCCCCCAAATAAACCTAAACATATAATAAAACCAACTGTGATCACCCACATTTCAGCCACTTCATTACCTCCTTTTTAGAGGTATATGCATGGTGGGCATGGTTTTTACCCAATGTTTTACTAAAGCAACCAGGCTGTTGCCGACAGATAAGTTAATGTCATGATCAGAAATAGGAAACCAAACGATGCAATGGCTAAAATTTCCGATTTTTTATTAAGGTTATATGGCAAAATTGAACATCCCGAATAGAAATTCTACACATTTTGCAACTTTTTTTCCTCATAATCGTATACCATTAAGGCGAGTTCATTTTAACAGAAAAGAGGGAAACGTATGGCACAGTATGCACTTGAGGTGCAGTCGTTAACGAAAAGAATCGGAAAGAAGACGATTGTTGACGATGTAAGCTTTAGCATTGAAAAAGGAGAGATATTTGGCTTGTTAGGGCCAAACGGGGCCGGTAAAACGACGATCATCCGAATGATTGTCAGTCTGATAAACCAGACAGGCGGCCATGTCATCGTTAATGGACATAACCTTGATGAAGCCTTCAAGGAAACGATGAGTGAGATTGGCGCTATTGTTGAAAATCCGGAATTCTATAAATATATGAGCGGTTATAAAAATCTCATTCACTATGCAAGAATGGCCGACAAGGAAATACCTGAATCAAGAATTGAAGAAGTAATTGATTTAGTAGGTTTAAAAAACGCTATCCATAATAAAGTAAAAACTTATTCACTTGGGATGCGGCAACGCTTAGGGGTGGCACAGGCGCTTTTACATAATCCGTCTTTGTTGGTATTGGATGAACCGACGAATGGGCTCGATCCTCAAGGAATTCGGGAATTCAGGGACTATCTCCATTCATTGGCGAGCCAGGGAATTTCAGTGTTGGTGTCATCACATTTACTTTCAGAAATGCAGTTGATGTGCAACCGCTTTGCGATCATCGATAAAGGAAAGCTTACCCATATTTCAAACATGAATGATAGTGTTGAAGGGTCTGAACAAGAATTGCGCGATGTGATCTTCGAGGTTGAAAATGTTGAGAATGCGGTTGAACTTTTAAAGACTAATGGATTGATAAAGGAAGTTAAGGCATCAAAAGGGCAGGAATTCACGATTGACATAAAGAGAGAGACGATCGCCAGGGCGAATCAAATACTCGTTCAAAATAATATTGATGTATATGGGATCAGCAGTGTGAAGGCAACACTGGAGGATCGCTTTTTAGAACTAACCAACAAGGATCAAAAGGAGCAAAGCTTATGATTAATTTGATACGCAATGAGCTTATGAAAATTTTTCAGAAAAAAGCCAGCTGGGTTTATATGATTATTATCGTACTAGCCGTTTTGATTGGCGGAATCGTATACCAAAGAATAAATGCGGAGCCAAACGAAAACTGGCGTGAAGAACTGCAAATGCAAAATCAACAGTTAGAGAAGGATGTGGAGGGGCTTCCTGAAGGAGAAAAACAGTGGGCACAGCAACAAATCGACCAAAACCAGAAGTACTTGGACGAGGATATTAATCCTAATGAAAAAACAAATTGGCACTTTATGAATGAAGTAGTCGTTGGAGTAGGATCCTTAGTGACGCTGTTCGTTGTCATTGTCTGCAGCGCCAATGTCTCAGCGGAATTCTCCGACGGGACGATCAAACAGCTGCTAATTCGCCCGCACCGCAGATGGGCCGTTTTATTATCAAAGTATATTGCAGTGATTATTTATGCGATTTTATTGATGCTAACCCTGATTGTCTCAGGATATTTGATCGGATTGATTTTATTCGGAAATGGTGCATTTGATACGAAAATATTTGAAATGGGCATTGAAGGACAACAGGAAGCCGTGGTAGGAACACAATATTTGCTCAAGACGCTCTACTTTTTACCTGGTTTATTGGTGATTATGACGATTGCCTTTATGCTGTCGACATTGTTTAAAAGCCAGGCACTCGCTGTCGGCATCGGAATTTTTGTATTATTCTTTTCTTCATCGATCGGTGGGATCCTGATCGTTCTAGCCGGAAAGTATGAATGGGTGAAATTCTTGATTTTCCCGCATCTGGATTTAACGATTTACACCCTCCAGGATACGATTTTGGATGACATCACATTACCAATATCACTGGCTATTCTTGCCGTCTATTACGCGATATTTTTGGTGATTACCTTTGTCTTTTTCCAGAAACGGGATATAAGTATATAGTGGCATTTGGAAAACCCGGCACCGATGGGGCCGGGTTTTCTATATTGTAAATTGGATTTTTGTATAGTTGGACAGAAAAAGCGAAGGCCAAATCAGAACGATTTGGCCTTCGCTTTCAAATTATAATAGATCCGCGAAGAAAAGTTTTGATATATCCGCGGAAAATTTGATATATCCGCGAAAGCTTTTGATATATCCGCGAAAATTTCAATATATCCGCGAAAAGCAAAATCCGCTCCGGGATTTTTTAAAAGAATGTTATTTCCCGACCGACTCTGACTGGGCCAGACCCTGGCTGCGGTCCTTCCAGCTTAACAGCATGAAATAGCTCATGAACAGGATGATCGCACCTGTCACATATGGATAGTGGATGTTGACATCAAACAATATCCCGGCAAGAGCAGGGCCGACCATATTTCCGATACTCATATACATATTGTTCATCCCGGCTACAAAACCCTGTTCGTTTCCTGCCATTTTCGAAAGTAATGTGTTCAGTGCAGGCCTTACGAGTGATGTTGCTGTGAAGAATACAAGCGTAACGGCTAAGATAGACCAGAAAGAATCAGCGAGCAGAAGTACGAGCATGGACACCGCAGAGATCAAGAATGTCCAGTACATTACGTTCCTTTCACCAAACCTGGTCAGCATGATATCGACAAATATCGATTGGACAATAACACCAATTAATGCGCCGACTGTAATGATGATTGAAATATCCTTAGGGGTAAAACCAAATTTATCATCAACGTAGAGCCCAAAAATTGCTTCAAAGTTGGCAAGTCCGAATGTCATCGAGAAAATGAGGATAAGCAGCATAAAATATGGTGCTTTAAACGATTTTTTCAGTTGTTGAAGCATGCTCTCTTTTTGGCGAACCGCGGATCTGGCCTTTTGCTGTTCTTCAATTGACAGTGTTTCCGGCAAAAAGAACAGCGATAAAACAGTTGCGATGCCGGCAATAACGGTTGCTGTATAAAAAGGGACTCTTATGCCAACTTCAGCAAGGAATCCGCCAATCCCGGGCCCGATGACAAATCCCAGTGACATGCAGGCACCGAGTAAACCCATCCCTTTCCCCCGTTCTCTCTCTGTTGTGATGTCGGCGACATACGCCATCATCGGCGGAACCATAAAAGCAGCCCCAACACCGCCTAACAGCCTCGAGGCAAACAGCATCCAAATCTCTGTCCCGACTGCAAATATCAGCTGTGAAATAGTGAAGGCAGCGAGGCCAACAATAATTGGAAGTCTCCGTCCGTATTTATCCGACATTTCTCCAGCAATCGGTGAGAACAGGAACTGGGTCAATGCAAAAACGGCAACTAAGTAACCCATCGCCTGGCCGCCAACACCAAATTCATCAAGGAACATAGGCAATACAGGGATAATCAACCCAATACCAACCATCGCAATAAACATATTGACCATTAAAAGCACCAGCGGCGTCCGATTTTCCTTCAGCGATGACATATATCTTATCCCCTCTTTCATTGATCATTTATAAGCTTATTTTTGCCATACAGCAAAAAAACCTAATCTTTAAATTTAACTATGACCTGCAGTCATATCATGAAATTTTACTACTTCCAGTTACATTTTACAAGAAGATTATTAATTCGAAGAAACGAAATTTTCCTTGAATTTATTATTATCATATGGAAATATATAGAAAAATTCCGGATTGTCAAAAATTTTCCCAACTTTTTATTAGTGAATATAGGTTGATTTATTCAGAATATTATAAATATACTTAAATCGCAGCAGCAAATGCTGCTATTAAAATTCGAGAGGAGTATTGGGTATGAAAAAAAGAAGAATACTAGGCGCGGCAGTTTTAAGTTTAGCAATGGGTTTTTCAATGTTTTCATCGGCGGCTTTTGGACAAGCTACAGAAAAAGCAGAAAGCCAGCAATCTTATCGAGTTTTAATTCATGCTCCTGCTGTCCAAACAGCACAGGTCAAACAAATGAAAGACAAGCACGGTGCACGCTGGGATTTCGGAAGTGAGGGCTTCACAACTACTGTAAATGCCCAGCAATATCAAGCCCTGCAAAAAATTAAGAACTTAAAAGTTGAGCTTGTCCCGGAAGTTGAAATTCAGGCTACTGCACCGATTAAAGCAGCAGCAACAGTGCCAAGCGATCAGACACCTTGGGGAATTCAAGCAATCTATAACGACAGTGCCATCCAGAGAACAAGCGGCGGAAATGGAATTAAAGTGGCGGTTCTCGATACAGGTGTTAATCGAAACCATATTGATTTGGTCCAAAACGTTGAGCAATGCAAAGATTTCACGCAAACTTCACCATTAGTAAATGGCAGCTGTACAGACCGGAACGGCCACGGCACACATGTCGCCGGAACAGCTCTTGCAAATGGAGGAAGTGACGGGCTTGGCATCTACGGTGTAGCGCCGGAAGCCGAGCTTTGGGCATATAAAGTGCTCACTGACAGTGGTTCAGGATACTCTGATGACATAGCAGGAGCGATTCGCCATGTTGCAGATGAAGCAGCCCGAACAGGTTCAAAGGCAGTCATCAATATGTCACTGGGTTCTAGCGCGAAAGATACACTTATTTCAAATGCAGTTGATTACGCATATAGCAAAGGCGTGCTAGTCGTTGCTGCTGCAGGGAATTCTGGTCCGAACAGCAATACAATCGGTTACCCGGGAGCATTGGTAAACGCGGTTGCAGTCGCCGCTCTTGAAAATGTCCAGCAAAATGGCACATACCGGGTTGCCAATTTCTCATCACGAGGGAACCCGAACACAGATGGAGACTATGTGATTCAAGAACGTGATGTTGAAATTTCATCACCGGGAAGCGCTATCGAATCTACCTGGTATGATGGCAACTATAATACAATCAGCGGAACTTCAATGGCAACACCGCATGTCGCCGGACTTGCTGCGAAAATATGGTCTGCAAGCCCAACCTTAAGCCATGTGCAACTGCGTGCACAGTTGCAAAACCGCGCAAAACAGTACGACATTAAAGGCGGAACCGGTGCAGCAACAGGTGATGATTATGCATCCGGATTCGGATTTGCAAGGGTAAAATAATGTCAGGATTACCGGCTGTCGCCAGATAACTGTCTGGCAAACTAGTTTATAATAAAAGAACGCCTGGATACTTGTGATCCAGGCGTTTTTCCGATGTTTCTATTAAATTTTTCGGGGTAAACGATGGAAGTGATAAGCCCTTCTGTTCTGACCAGTTTCTTTAAATCGGCATTTTTACCACTTTTTAAGTGAATATTTTGAAAATTTTGTTATAATTATTATAAAAGCAAAGGTGGTGGCTTTGATGGAATACGGACCTTTGATTAAATTTTACCGTACGCAAAAAAAGCTGACGCTTAAGGATCTCGCCGCAGGAATTTGTTCTGTTTCGCATTTAAGCAAAATTGAACACAATTCTAAAGATGCGAACATAGAAACAATTATGCTTCTGCTAAACAGATTAAATATTAGTCTCGCTGAGATAAGTGAGCAAGAACAATTAATCGGTTTCCTCTTGAATGAACTTAAGGATAAAATTGATTTTTATCTTAAAGACGAGGCCCAGCAACTCTTTGAACAGCTCTCCGATCTGGAGAATATCATTCCTTTTTCGTCATACTTATATAAGTATGAGCTTATTAAATACAGATACCAACTATTTCAGCGATTCCTCGTCGAAGCAGAGCAGCAGCGTGATATGTTAAAGAAACAAACAAGAAATTTTTCCCAAAATGAGAACTATTTATATCAAAGCTATAATGCGTTATTTTTAATATTAAAGGGGCAGTTTAAGAAAGCGGATGAGGCATTCGACCAGCTGCTTACAGATAAGAATTCTGAGTCTGCTACAGGTGAACTTATATACCATCGGGCGCTCGTAAAAAGCTCGCTTAAGCAATCCAGCTTTGCGATCCATTACGGCAAACACGCATTACAATTATTCATGAATCAGCATAATTTTAAAAGAATTCTTCATTCATTAATGTTGCTTGGCATCAACTATACGAATTCGAAAATATATGATGAGGCGTTAAGTTGCTTTAAGCATCTGATTCGGAATGCAGAAATGTTGAATGACCAGCATCTTCTTTCGCAAATCTATCATAATATGGGGTTTCTTCAGTGGAAAATGGGTAATCTGGAGCAAGCCTTAAAATATTATAACAAAAGCTTGGCTCTACAGAGTAAACAATCGAGTCAATACTTGATCACATTGTATTCTGTCGGAGAAATCTATTATTCTTTACTAGACATGGAGCAAGCACACTTAACTTTCGATGAACTATCGCAACTGTCGGCCCAATTGAGCATAAAAAAGTATCAAATATTGGCGCGATATTATTTAACTGCTATTGATTCGAAGGAAAAATCGATTGAATATTTAGAAACTAAGGTGATTCCATACCTAGAACAGAACAGTGAGTATATGGATGATGTGAGCCATTTTTACCACCTGCTTTCATTGCATTACCGGGAAATCGGCATGCATAAAAAGGCAGTTAAATATTTAGAAAAAACCAGTTAAGGGGGAAAAATTAATGAGAAAATTGTTGGGTACTTTTTGTTCTGTTGGATTATTTGCTTTGCTGAGTCTAGGTGTAATCAGTTTAGGTGAAACGCAGCTTTCACATGCAGCTACTGAAGAACCGTCAGGACCGCCAATTCAGCCGCCTGCTATGAAGTGATATTGGCGTGCCGAAAAAAACAGCCTGAAGCGAAATGCTTCAAGGCTGTTTTTTTGTTTAAGGTTGTTTTTTTTAAAAGTAAACTAGTAAAATATGACTAAATTTGTGCGAAAATGTAAGAAATTTGCCGAAAAAGATTGAAAAAACGCACAATTGGTTTTAGTATAAAAGTAACGAAATGTTAAAGGCAAACTTATTGAAAAATAAGGACGCAAAGCCGCGAGTCTAAGGCGTAAGCTATGATAGTCGGGTTGCCAAAAAGGAACGGGTATTGCTGCTGCTGTTAAAGGTTTGTCTCCTTTAATATAAAGCATCCACCATCTTTTTTGGATGGTTTTTTTTGTTCGCCATTTTCGTGGCGGTAAATGAGAGGGAAGGCGGAGATGAAGTTGACTGTTTTGTTTGGTACGGTCGAATATTTTGAAAGAGAACTACTTGAATACACAGCGGTTATAAGCCTGAAAGAAATGGGCAAGGACTATATTTCTGCGGCCTATTCAAGATTGGAAGACGAGCTTTTAAACGATTTTATCTGTGATGATAAGGTGAAGGTAGAATGTCTGCGGAATTTGTCGGTGGCAAAGGATAGATTGGAAGACAAAATTTTTGAAACGCCGATCGGGAAGATTGTGTGAGCATTTGGCGCACCGTACGACTATCACCCAAAGAAGACTGCAATCCACTTACGATGGAACAGTCTTCTTTTGTTTTCTATTAATGGCTGGATATAACATTAAGCAGTTGAACGTACGATTAGCTTGTAAGGAAGTTCGACCTTTTCCACTTTATTGTCGTTGTCAGCAATTAATGAGAAAGCGAGGTTAAAAGCGTTTTGTCCTAGCAAAACACTGTGATGCTCAATTGTAGTAATATCAAGTACTTTTGAAATTGGGTGGTTATCGAAACCAATAACAGCTAGATCCTCCGGCACTCTAATTCCGTGTTTCCGCGCTTCGGTTACAATCCCTGCTGCAACCTGGTCACAGGCGACCAGCAATGCAGTAGGCCGGTCCTTCATGTGAAGAAGCTCATGCACGACCCTTATGCCATCTTCTATAAAGATGCATTGGTCAAACATCCAATCATTGTGAATGCTCGCTCCGATTTCTCCTAACGCATCCAGATAGGCTTTTTTTCGCTGGCGGCTGTTGAAGCTGTGCCCTCTTGCGATGCAGTAGCCAATCTTGCGATGGCCTTTCGAAATAAGATGGTCCATTCCAAGTTTAAAGCCTCCATAATGATCTATAAACACAGAAGAAATAGCGGCTCCGCGCGTATCTTCGCAGGCTACGATCGGGCCAAATTGCGAAAACGGTTCAATTTCGTCCCAACTGCTCGTTTTTGAGCAAATGATAACCCCATCAATTTGCTTCATTTTTAACAGTTGCAAAAATTTAAGCTCCTCTTCAGCCTTGTAATCTGTCTGGCACATAATAAACCGGTAATTATGCTCAAGTGCTGCACTGGCAATCCCCTGGACGATATCACCAAAGTGGGGATGGTTAATAAAAGGAAGAATCACGCCAACCGTATAACTTTTCCCTTTTGCCAGATTTACTGCGTTCAGATTTTGGATATAATCAAGCTTTTTAATTGCGTCCAAAACAGTTTTCCGCTTATCTTCCTTCACGTACGGGTGATTATTCAAGACGCGGGAAACCGTCGTAACTGATACACCGGCGATTTTTGCCACTTCCTTGATATTGGCCACTTCCGGTCCTCCTCTTGAAATTTTTCCATTAAGATCACTTTAAATGTATCATAAACACTTATAAAGCAGGAACCATTCTTGCCTTAAGTCCCTGCAGTTGATAAAACTTTTGTACTATAAAAGATAACCCGTTCGATGAATAGTAAAGATGGTCAGTCTTTGCCATAATGAACACCAACAAAATCCTTTAGGGGATTTGGCCCAGCATTGGTCAGCGGCTCTGCCATTCGACCAGTCTGGGTTTTTTAATTTGTGTTTTATTGCTGATATCGATAGAATCAATTTAACAGAATATTCATGATAAAGGGGGTGTCGGTGTGAGTAGCCTGGCACTTTTTGAAAAAAGGGAAAGTTATTCGAAGCTGTTTCTTTCGGCCATTTCGCTTCTTGGCTGGGTAACCGTTCTTTGCCAGTTGTTTTATTTTGATCGACCAACAGATTTGGTTCCTATGCTGCTGCTGATTGTATTTTTATTCATAAGCGAATACTATCCAATGCCTGTTTGGAGAGGCTTTACCGCAATTACCTTCCCGCTCGTTTACGTGCTTTACCTGCTCTATGGACTTCCATACACACTTGTCATCTACGCTGTTGTTGTGCTGTCAGTGAATATCCTGCAGCGCCGCCCTTTAAGAATCATTTTTTTTAATCCCGCCCAGCTTGTTGTCAGCTTATTTTTAGCGGAACAACTTTGGTCGTTCCTCAGCGTTTTTTTACCAAGTGGAATTGAATCAAATACTCTTTTAGGAATCATTGAATATTGCACTTTATTAATCTTGTTTTTTATTATTAATAACACGATTGTCGATTTCGTTCTGATGATTCGTCCGCAGCCATATCCGCTCAAGGATTGGAATCAAAAAATGGTCACAGAGCTAATCAGTATCACGCTCTCGTTAGCCTATGGACTGCTTTTGTATTTGCTTGGCAGCCAAAACCGCGGCGAAATTGATTTCTTTTCTTATTTTTTCTTTTTTTCACCATTGGTGGGCATTGCCCTGTTAAGCTCGACGATCGTAAGGCTCAAAAAAGAAAAACGGCGGATGAAGGCACTCTTTTCAATCACAACAGAGTTAAATCAACACCTGCCCGCAAAAGAATGGTTGTTAACGTTAAAAAACAGTTTTAATGACTTCATTAATGTTGAAGCCAGCCTTCTTTGGATTAAAGAGAATGGAGTGTGGAAACGGGAAATCGAGGACGGGAGAGTAAATGGTAATCTGGAATTGTCCCCAGAAATGATTGTCGGGTTTGAGGAGATAAAAAAACCGCTGATTTACGCCAATCGCAAAAAGCAGGCCGGAATAGCGGATTCGTTTTTCGATCGGGATATTAAAGCGCTCATGTACTCCCCGCTCGTTGTCGAAAATGAAACAGTCGGCATGTTTATCGTTGGCAAGAGCAGGACGAAAAGCTTCGAGGATGACGATGTTCAATCGATTGCGACGCTGTCCAATCAGCTTGCTGTTATAATGAAGACAAGAATGCTTTTTTCTGAAAAAGAAAAACGGATTGTTCTCGAGGAACGCAACCGGATCGCCCGCGATATTCACGATGGGTTGGCACAAACACTTGCCGGAGCTGTCATGAAGCTCGAAACAGCCGAAAAAAAATTCGACAAGAACCCTGATGAGACAAAAAGATTAATAACAGCCAGCGTGATGAGGCTGCGCCAAAGTTTAAAGGAAGTTCGCGAATCGATTTATGCTTTGCGGCCTTATCCTACTGAGCGGGTCGGGCTTGTCACCGCGATCACGAGAAAGATTGCAGCTGTCCAGCAGGAGCATGGGCAGAATATCCAGTTTGAAATTAGGGGCAAAGAACTGGAGCTCAGCCCGATGGTAGAAAAAGTATTGTTTGATACGTTTCAGGAAAGCCTGCAAAATAGCATAAAGCATGCAAGGGCTTCAGGTATCGAGATTTTATTGAGCTATCAAACAGAGCATATTTTACTGAAAATAGAAGATGACGGCAACGGTTTTTCGCTTTTCCAGGCAATGCTTAAAGCCCGAAACCAACCGCATTTTGGCATTTTGCACATGAACGATGCCGCGGATAAAATCAATGCTTCGCTTCAAATAGACAGCAAGGAAGGAGAGGGGACAGAGGTTACACTTATAGTACCAAAAATGGGGTTTGAAGGGGGAGATTCAGTTGATAAGGCTCATGCTAGTGGATGACCATGCTGTGTTAAGAGACGGACTCCGCAACATTTTAGGGATGGAAGACGATATAGAAGTAGTCGGCGAAGCGATTTCCGGGGATGATGCTCTGCAAAAAATTGGCATCATCAAGCCGGATATCGTTGTAATGGATATCAACATGCCAAACAAAAATGGGGTCGAAGTAACTGCGATTATTAAAAAACAATATCCCAATATCAAAGTTTTGGTTTTGACGATGCATAGCCATGACGAGTTTTTCATGTCTGCCATCCGTGAAGGAGCCGACGGCTATTTGTTAAAAGATGCACCATCCGATCAAGTTGTCGCGGCAATCCGCACTGTGGCGAAGGGGGAGTCAGTCATTCACCCGTCAATGACAAAAAAGCTGCTTTCCTTTCACCAGCAAAAGCAAACTGAAACAGAAAATTCCAGCTTAACGGAAAGAGAGAAGGAAGTTCTTCTTTGTCTTGTCGAAGGCTTAAGCAATAAAGAAATTGCACAGCGGCTGTTTATCAGCGACAAAACAGTTAAAATTCATGTCAGCAAGATTTTCAAGAAGTTAAATGTGAAAAGCCGGTCCCAGGTAGTTATTTACGCGGTCCAGAACCAGCTTGTGCCAATGCCGCCGGGCTCCTGAATTTACCAGGGGCCCTTTTTTATTGGCTTTTTAGAAATATCATCAACTTCGCTACTTTTATCATCGACTTCGCTACTTTTATCATCGACTTTGTTAATTTTATCATCAACTTGGCACCATTTATCGTCAACTTGGCACCATTTCGTCAACTTGGCACCATTTATCGTCAACCTCTTCCCTGTTATCGTCAACTTTGGATTTATCATCAACTTCGCACCATTTATCATCAACTTTGTCCCCGTTATCATCAACTTTTCTGCTGCTATCATCAACTTTTAAAATCGATCACCAACTCCCAATCTAAACATGCCCTACTACTTTAGTAGTAAGTAAGTTAATACTACAGGGCAACGAATTTACCCCTTCTGCAGAATAGTGAAGCGGCTTCGCACATGAGATAATTTTTAAAAGCTTAAAATTCAAACTGGGAGTGAAATGGATGAAAATTAGAGCAGCCTTAATATCATTTCTTTTGTTTGTGGCAGTTATTTTCGGAGCAATGATCCCGGGAACTTCCTCAAAAGCAACTGAATTAAACTCGGCTAAACTAGATTCCAGCATAACGGAGGCTCTATCCAATGCGACTGGGCCCATTGAAGTGATCGTGACCTTTAAGGGGACGAGTGGACCAACTGCGAGCCAGCTTGATTTTTTAAAAAATGCAGGGGTTACGAAAGGGATAGCTTTCAAGAGCCTGCCGATCGCCGGTGTTCTCGCGACAAAAGGGCAGATTGAACAGCTTGCCGAAAGCGATCAGGTTCTATCGATCTATTATAATAAAAAACTGGCATATGAAAATGCGGCAGCAACCGATTTAACCGGGGTAGATAAGGTTCGCACAGATGAAAAGATGAGAAAGCTAAACGGCGGGCTGCCTGTTTCCGGTAAAGGCATCGGAGTTGTCATCAATGATAGCGGGGTTGATGGCCTCCATAAAGATATTCAATTTGGTGATCATCTTGTCCAGAATGTATTAGGTTCAACGAATCTCCATGCGGTTGATACGTTATTGCCGATTACGTATGTAGAAAACGTTCCTTCCACTGATCACAATTCCGGGCATGGAACACATGTTGCCGGCATTGTTGGCGGAACTGGTGCAATGTCAGGCGGCAAGTATGAAGGAGTTGCACCCGGCGCAAACCTAATTGGCTATGGCTCAGGTGCCGGTCTGGCGATGCTCGATACGATTGGCGGCTTTGACTATGCCCTTACACACCAGCAGGAATACAATATTCGCGTCATTACAAATTCATGGGGAGATACAGGAGATGCGGGTACCGATTTCGATCCGAATCATCCAATTAACGTAGCAACAAAAAGGTTGTATGACCGCGGGATTGTCACAGTATTTTCCGCCGGAAACTCGGGTCCCGAACAAAAAACAATCTCGGGAAATTATAAAAAAGCCCCATGGATTGTCGCGGTGGCAGCCGGTACTAAATCAGGAACGTTGGCTGATTTTTCGTCGCGAGGTGAAAAAGGAAATGGCGGAACAGTCACAGTTGATGGGGAAACGTGGACTTGGGAAGACCGTCCGACGATTACCGCTCCTGGTGTTGACATTATTTCGACCAGGGTAATTTCGCCAATAGCATCACTTGGCGCCACAGACGATGTGCAGTATATTGAGCCTGCTTACATTCCATATTATACGACGATGAGCGGAACTTCGATGGCGGCCCCGCATGCGGCCGGAATTATCGCTTTAATGCTTGACGCCAACCCGCTCCTGTCTGCAAAAGAAGTGAAGGATATTCTGCAAAAAACAGCAACTCCTATGGAAGGGTATCAGAACTGGGAAGTTGGAGCAGGGTATATTAATGCTTATAAAGCAGTGCAAGCTTCTTTTAGCATAAAATAATCTGATCAAAGTGCCTTCGATACCGAATTCGGTATTAAGGCGCTTTGCTTGTAATATGACCATCCGGGGCACTATACCTCGTAACTATCGGTCTATAACTTTTGTACGATAGGAGAATACTCCTTCCGGGTTTCAATTTTATAACCTTTGTGGAATATTCACTTTGACACCCTTTAATAGATAATAGACTTATAATTATTTATTTTTAAAAATGAGAGGAGAACGAAAATGAAACGATGGTTACTTGTCTTGTTTGCGTTAATTCTATTCTTTCCCGCGTTTGCCAGTCAAAATAGGGCAGTTCAAGCAAATACCGAAAGCCAGGCAGTTCTTGACCCGCTTCTTGAAAAAGCAATGGAAACCGAAAGCAGCCTGCAGGTCATTGTCAGCTTTGATGGGGATGGGGCACCAACATCATCGCAGCTTAACCTTTTGAAGGGACTTGGAATTGACACAGGTATCACAATGAAGTCGCTGCCGATCGCTGGTGTTGTCGCAACAAGAGATCAGATCGAAAAATTGGCAACGCACGATGAAGTCCGTTCCATTTATTTAAATAAGAAACTCACTTATTTTAACGAAGAAGCTACGGATGTCACCGGTGTGGATAAAGTCCGAACTGATGATTCTTTTCGAAAAGCCAATAACGGGCTGCCTGTTTCCGGAAAAGGAATCGGGGTTGTCATCAATGACAGCGGCGTCGATGGAACTCACAAAGACCATGAGTTAGGCAGGAATTTAGTGCAAAACGTGATGGCTTCGACGAACTTAAATAGTCTTGCCCCAGAACTGCTGCCGATTACTTATCAGGAAAACGTGCCGAACACGGATACGAATTCAGGCCATGGAACGCATGTTGCCGGAACGGTCGGGGGCACGGGCGCGATGTCTTCAGGCAAATATGAAGGTGTTGCTCCGGGAGCCGACTTGATCGGTTACGGATCAGGCGCTGCTTTGTTCATTTTGGATGGAATCGGCGGTTTTGACTATGCGATTACCCATCAGCAGCAATACAATATCCGCGTCATTACAAATTCATGGGGATCGACAGGGGATTTCGATCCGAATGATCCAATCAATATTGCCAGTAAAAAAGCGTACGACCGCGGAATTACAGTCCTTTTTGCCGCCGGAAATGAAGGGCCCGGTGAGAACACGCATAACCCTTATGCAAAAGCGCCTTGGGTCATTTCGGTTGCAGCAGGTGTTAAAGACGGTACATTAGCCGACTTTTCTTCACGGGGAACGAAAGGTGTTGGCGGAAAGTTTACGATCGACGGCCAGGAATGGACATGGAAGGATGAACCCGCGATAACTGCACCTGGTGTTGATATCATTTCAACACGCGTCATCGCACCGGTATCAAGTCTGTCCGCTGATCAAGATGCTGCAGTACTCAGTCCGGCCCATTTGCCGTATTACACGCATATGAGCGGAACTTCGATGGCGACTCCGCATGTTGCCGGAATCACCGCGCTCATTCTTGAAGTAAATCCTGAGCTTTCTCCTGCGGAAGTGAAACAAATTTTACAAGAGACAGCTACCAACATGCCAGGCTATGAGACATGGGAGGCCGGTGCCGGCTATGTCAATGCATATGCAGCTGTTGACAAAGCCTTCAACGGCAAAGCTTACGGAAAAACCGTCAACATGTTTCAGAACTTTAACAGCAATGTGAACTCGTCCACAGAACGGACTGAATTTGAAGTAGACTATAATCCATTGACATTCGTTTCGACCAATCAATACGAATTTACCGTAAAAGAAGGGCTAACAAGCCTTACAGCCAAGGTCGATGGAAAAGGATTGCTGGAGGAAACGGGAAATCCGATCAATCTCGTGTTAATTGCCCCGGATGGTACGGAGTACAGCTCGGGCGTGAGTTTGTTGTTCCCGCTCTACTACGATCGCACTGTCTCTGTCAATTCCCCGGCAGCTGGTACATGGAAAGCCGAAATAAGAGGACTGAGGGGCAATGAAGTGAATCCAGTCGGAGCAGCACTTCCTGAGACCGTCAAAGGTACTCTGGCATTCACAAAGGTAAGCGGCTTTACCGGATTGAATGACATAAACGGCCATCCGGCTGCGGCGGCGATTCAAATTGGCGCAGGCGAAAGATTGTTTGACGGATATTCAAATGGAACATTCAAACCGGATTCAGCCCTGTCGAGAAAAGAGCTGGCGAAATACCTCGTGATGGGTGCGGAAATCCGGCAATCACTGCCAGCCGTCGGACAAAAAACATTTTTTGATGTTGCCAGTGAGGATCTGCCTTTTGCCGAAGCAACCGCTGCAAAAGGTGCCGCGTTCGCAGATAACAAGCACATCCAAAACGGCGTCATCCTGCCAAAAGCGAGCGGAAAGTTCGCGCCAAAGGATGCTGTGACCCGTGCGGAATTAGCCTACTCATTAGTCCAGATCCTTGGGTTGCAAAATGAGGCAAAAGCGTTTGAAGGTGAAGTGACTGTTCAGTATAAAGACGAAAGAATCGCCATTAAGGATGCGGCGGACATCCCAGCCGAACTTAAAGGATATGTCCAGCTCGCTTTAGACTTAAATATCCTGAATGCCAAGTTCTCAGTGTCGCAGGGGCCGTATGACTTAAAACCAACCGTCACAGCGACGTTCAGCCCGAAGCAAACCGTAACACGCGGTGATTTCGCCGTCGCTATGACGAGGTACTACAATGCTTTTCTGAAATAGACCTCAAAAAAGGAGCCGGACAGCGTCATATGCTGCACCGGCTCTACTTTGTATATGACAATGCATTGCGGGGAAAATCAGAGCTGGTTACTGTACAGGAATATTCTAGTTTAGAAGTGAATATAGAATTGAGGGAACCGCTGCCATACGATCCGCCGATTCTGATCAATTTGCCGTTGTTGTTATTTGAAAAGGATAGCAATAAAGCAAACTAAAAGAATTCTAGCTTATTTATTTCCAATATATTTAGAGTAAGAAAGGGGAGAAAGTATGTTAAATCAAATCGGGGTATTAACGATCCGTGTCCACAACTTAAAAGAAGCGATCACGTTTTATACTGAGGCATTAGGTTTTGAGGTGGCTACGCATTATGGGGAAAAGCTTGTCAGCTTGAAGCACGAGGGATTGCCGCTTGTTTTGGAAGAAACCGAGGGCATTCAAGCAAATTCGCAGAACAATGTCCTGCCTGGACTCATCGCCAAGAATTTAGATGAGGAGATAGAGGTTTTAAAATCTAAAGGCGTCAAAATTTTATTCGAGGAACCAAAACCATGTCCGCCCGGCCGGTATACGATTATCGAAGATCCATCCGGCAATCAAATTGAACTGGTTGAGTTTAAAAATTAGGCAACTTTCTTATGGACTGCATTGGTGAATCTTTGATGCAGTACCGCTTTTCCTATTTTCCACGTGAGATTTGTTCTTCATGCGCCCTATGAAGACCGCTTTTCCTATTTTTCGAATGAGATTTGTCCTTCATGCGCCATAACAGCACCCGCTCTCTTAGCTCATCGAAAGATAGCTGGAAAATGTTATATTTAAGTTATATAGTCATAATAAATAAGAATGCAAATTTGAGTCTGCCACAGCTTTAGAAGCTGTGGTATTTTTAACTAAAAAGTAACAGAACATTGTCTATTTTTGGTATTATTAAAGCGTAGTTAAGTAAATTTAAAGGAGTGGTAGGGATGGTACCGCAAAGAGTAAGTTTGATCACGATAGGCGCAATGGATTTGCCGAATTTAAGGGCTTTTTATCAGCGGTTAGGGTGGGAAGAAACGGACATTAGCTCTGATCATTATGCTGTGTTCAAGACGGCGGGGGTTCTGCTCTCATTGTTTCCGATTGGGGATTTACAAAAAGACGCAGGGGTAGAAATTACTAAACCAGCAGAGTCTTATTCTGCTATTACATTCGCAATCAACGTTGACGAACCAGAACAAGTGGACTTGACAATCGAATTAATACGCGAAGCCGGCGGGAAAATCCTTCGCGAACCAAGCGGGGCCGCCTGGGGAGGCAGAACTGCCTATTTTGCTGATCCGGAAAATAATCTCTGGGAATTGGCATGGAATCCCGATTCAGTGTTTGACGAGCGCGGCGCGATGATATCGTTTTAATTTTACTGAATTGCTTGCCCGCTGAAAATCGGCCCGAAGTCATTGAGAGGCGAATCGATATATTCACTGAAGAACTGGGCTTAGATAAGGAAAAAATGCTGCTATGGGGATATGCCCACACTGTGCTTTCGACAAGTTGGTCGGTAGAGGATAACGGAAAGTATGATAAGACGTTTTTTGATTGTATTGCTATTTTTGAAGCTTTATATAAAAGACATTCAAGGGGAACTTAAATGAATACTTTTGAAATACTATTATTGTTTAATCCCGTTTTTATGTTTCTGTTTGGCATTATTTTTTGTTTGGTTGCCCCAACGTGGTGGAAGTGGATACCTTTTATTATTTTTATTCTGAGTCTGGTATTAATGCTTACATTTCAAAGGTTATCCTATGATTCTACCCTAGTGGTTTACGCCTTCATTTATTCTCTGCTCAGTTTAGTTGGGGCAGGTATCGTTATCGGGATTAAAAAGTTTATTTAAAATGAAATTTTCGCACCTGAATGCGGCTGCCTGTAAATCTGAGGCAGCCTCAGCTTTCAGTTTCTATGAAACTTTGATGCGCCGTCGTCTTTTTCTTATCAAATCCTCCATTGCCCCTGATCCAAATACTACTCCTGAGACAATCAGAATAAGGCCGGCGAAGTGGGAAGGATAGAACTGTTCTCCAAGGAAAACTGCTGATCCAAGCAATGCAAAAAATGTACTTAAATTCAAAAAAATTGCAGCCTCAGCCGGTCCGGTTTGGCCGATTGCATAGTTGTAGATATAATGTCCAAGCGCAGTAGCGAGGATCGCTGAAGCGAAAAATACGCCCCAAACATAGGCTGGCGCCCCACCAAGTGTTTTGAGACCATCAGGCTCTATCACGATACTGAGCAAAAAGAGAATGAATGAGCCAATGATCAGCATATACCCTGTTAAGAGGCGCGGGTCCAAGGTAGTTGAAGCCTTTTTAATTAAAATAAAGCTCATACCTTGAGCTAAAATCGACAGAAACACATAAAAATCACCCAAGTTAATATCGCCAATCTCTTTATTGCCAGCAAGCACGGTAAAGCTAATGCCAATCCCGCCCAGTACAAATCCAATCAGCTGAAGTCGTGTTGGAAATCTCTTTAAAAAGATCAACGCAAAGCAGGCGGTAATGAGGGGGCCGAGTCCGAGAATTAATCCTCCGTTTGTAGCCGTTGTTCTTGCCAGGCCTGTTGCTAAAAATAAATGATGGGCAACAACATTTAATAGACCTCCGACAATGATATACCCAAGCTCTTGACTTGACGGCTTACGTATTTTTTGGGAGATTGCCAGAATCAATAATACGCAGACGCCAGCAGTGAAAATTCGTAACGCGGTAATCGTCACAGGCATAAAATGCTCGACAAGAATCTTAAGCACCGACACATTTAGTCCCCAAATGAGCATAACACCTGTCAGAACCAAATAAATCTGATAGTTTTTCAAGCTGTCATCTTCTTTCTATGCAAAAGGAGCTTACCTTTAAAATTATCTTCTCATTATAATATTTTCCAATCTAATACTCAAAGGTTAATGACCTGAGTATGTATGGGAAATCCACATCAAGAATATACATGGAGTGACGATTTGATTTTAGGAGGGGCGCAATTGTGCATGAACTGGATCAGGAAATCGAGCGACTAATCCATGTTTTGAAAGAGCAGCAAAAGGAGGACGGGTCATGGGGATATCCTTTTGAGACCGGAATCATTACGGATGCCTATATGATTATTTTGCTTAGATCATTAAAAATCGATGATGAGGAGGAGTTGATAAAAGCCCTTGTTAAGCGAATTGAACGGAAACAGGAAGAGAACGGGGCTTGGAAGTTGTATAAAGACGAACAGGGAGATGGCAATCTCTCTTTGACGATTGAGGCTTACTATGCACTGCTTTATTCGGGCTATCGTAATGAGCATAACCCAGCCATTCTTGCAGCGCGAAAATTTATTTACGAAAACGGCGGATTAAAAAAAGCAGGCATGTATACAAAAATCATGCTCGCGACGACAGGCCAATACAGCTGGCCCGCCTTTTTTCCGATTCCGATCGAGACCGTGCTGCTCCCGGCTTCTTTCCCGATTAACAAGTTCGACATTTCAGTGTTTGGCAGGGCCAATCTGGTGCCGATTCTCCTTCTTGCCAATGCGAAGTATCAACGGAAAACGGTACTAAGCCCCAATCTGCAAAGCTTAAATTTTCGCACGAACAATGACGATGACTGGGAGGAATTTCAATCTCGGGAGTGGCAAATTTGTTATTCTTCTCTGAAAAATGCGTTCAACAGCATATTGGAGCTTCCTGCACAGCTTCATAAAAAAGCCTTAAACCGTGCAGAAAGTTTCATGTTGGAACGGCGTGAACCTGATGGAACGCTGTACAGCTATTTCAGCTCAACCTTTTATATGATTTTCGCCCTGCTTGCTCTCGGTTATGCGAAAAACGACCAGATCATCGAAAAAGCTGTAAACGGCTTAAAGAATATGACTTGCCGGATTGATGATGATATACATATGCAATATACGACAGCAAGTGTCTGGAATACTTCACTGATCAGTTATACATTGCAAGAAGCGGGCCTGCCGCACCAGGACGAGAGTGTGCGCCGGGCAAACCGTTACCTGCTTTCGCGCCAGCATCATAAATATGGAGACTGGCAGATTCATAACCCGAATGGCGCGCCGGGAGGCTGGGGCTTTTCTGATGTGAATACAATCAATCCTGATGTCGACGATACAACAGCGTCGCTTCGAGCCCTTTACGAGTCTACTAAAAGAGACGAGACAGCAAGAAACTCGTGGCAGAAGGGGCTTGATTGGACATTAACGATGCAAAATGATGACGGGGGCTGGGCAGCTTTTGAAAGAAACGTTGATAAAAAACTGCTTCACTTACTGCCAATTCAGGGCGCGGAATTTATTTTAACCGACCCGTCATCGCCCGATTTAACAGGCAGAACCTTAGAATTTCTTGGACGATACGTCAGTCTCGCCAACCCGAAACACACAATAGGACGCACAATTAATTGGCTATTAAATAACCAAAGACACGATGGAGCGTGGTATGGCAGATGGGGGATCTGCTATATTTATGGGACGTGGGCAGCGGTTACCGGTTTAACGTCAGTCGGAGTTCCAAACGGACATCAGGCCATCAAAAAAGCAGAACGCTGGCTGATCAGTATCCAAAATGAGGACGGAGGCTGGGGAGAATCATGCAACAGTGACATTCATAAGAAATATGTGCCACTAGGTACAAGCACGCTCATCCACACAGCATGGGCAGCAGATGCGCTCCTGTCTATTTCAGAAGAGGAGACACCTGAAATCAAAAAAGCGATAGCTTATCTCGTGAGCGAAGGGACCAAACAGGACTGGACGATTGATTATCCAACCGGACAGGGCATGGCCTCCTTTTTCTATATTCATTATCACAGCTACAGGTATATCTGGCCGTTGCTGACGTTGAGCAGGTATAGGAAGAAATTCATGTCTACGTTATCTTAAAATCTTATCCAAAAATTGCTGTCAGGATAGTTTTATTTGAATGAATTTCATAAAGCAATTCTTTAATTGAAAAACGAACAGTCATTCAAAGTTAAGATCGTATTATTCGTTTCCTGCAGCATGCTCCTATATATGTAGACAACTTCATTCGTTTTTCGGTTTTGACTCATTTAGATATTAAATCAAAAATCCGCAAGGGATTAAAAATAAAGTAAATCATGATTAGTGTTAAACCAAAGATGAAGAGAAATAAGAGTGCTTTTTTAATCCTTAAAACCTCCATTACTTTTGTCTGAATTATATCAAATTTCTCAGAGATCAAGAGAATGAAGAACAGAAAGACAAGGAAAATTTGCTTGCTTGAATTTTTTTTAAACTCAAAAATTTATTCAGCTGCTGGGGCTATGATAATATTTTAGGGAAAGCGGATCTTTAAATTGTTAATAGAATGTTGTTTCTTGCACAGCCATCGCTCCTGATTAGAGCGGTGGTTTTTATATATAAATCTAACTGAGAAAGATATATCCGCGGAATGCATCCGGACAAGCCAGACTTATATCTGCTAAGCCTCAAGTCTGATCTGAAAATAAAGCTGAGGCTCGTTATAGGAAGCTCGGGATACAGGTAAGATGAAATCAAGAAAGGAGGAAACGAAAAATGAAAAAATTCGGTTTGCTTTTAATAGGAGGAATTGCCGCGCTGGTGCTGATCTCACAGCTCGGTCCAATGATCGGTTTGGCGGTGAGTCTGCTCGTCCTGTATCTGGTTGTGAAGCAGTTTTTAAAGACGGAATCGACATGGGCGAAGATAGGCTGGGCTGCGATCGGATTTATGGCGCTAATGGCATCAGCATCAAATGTTCCAGCCATTCTTGGAGTTGCCGCAGCTTATATCCTCTATGTTGTCTACAAACAGTGGAACGGTAGGAAAATGACTTTTAAAGAAGAGAAAGATCCGTTTGTAAACTTTGAAAAAGAGTGGTCCAACCTAAAAAATTATTAAGAAGAGAAGGAGTGTTCAATGATGACAAACCTATTCAACCGCATAAAAAATACGATTGCCGCTGATTTGCATGAGGCATTAGACCAAAAAGAACAAAAAAATCCAATTGCGATGCTTAATCAATATTTGCGCGAATGTGAGCAGGAAACCGAGAAAGTTCGCAAGCTGCTTGAAAGACAATTTCGGCTAAAGGAACAGTTTACTCGTGAATGCCATCAGGCGCGGGAGCTGGCAGAGAAACGAAAGCGCCAGGCGGAGATTGCCCTAAAGGCAGGAGAAGCCGAGCTGTATGAATTCGCTTCACAGGAGCACCGCCAGTACGAGGAGCGTGCAGCACGTCTGGATGAAGCCTTGCAAAACGCCGACCGCCAGCTTGCTGAGCTGGAAAGAAAATATGAAGAAATGAATCACAAGCTAAAGGATATGAACATTCGCCGCATGGAGCTGATGGGCCGCGAAAATGTTACACGCGCGAATTATCGAATGAACCAGGTTCTTGATAATACCACATACTCGAACCAAGCTTATTCCCGCTTTCAGGAAATTGAAACGTATCTTGACCGTTTGGAGCACCAGGTACACAGCTCTTATTACCGGAGCACGATCGATGCCCGGATTGCCAAACTTGAAAAAGATGTGAAAAAAGAAGAAACCCATTCTATTTCGTAACAGAAACATGGTATTCTTAAAAGGCGTAGGCTTTCTGCGCCTTTTTGCACTTATCACCCGAGTCTATAATCCTATTTTTTACTGCCGCAGGAAGGGAGGAAATGCCTGTGCTCGATAAAATCAAAAGCGATTATATTAGTTGGTTCATATTAATCGGCTGTATATTGCTTCTTCTTGAAGTGACTTTCTTTAATAAAGGGCTTATCTTTTCCCTTCTCGTGGCTGTCGGCATGATTTATTTCGGGCGCAAGGCAATGCCGGGGACGTTTGGGAAAATCCTGTTTTGGAGCGGGCTTATTTTTTTCTTTGCCAGCATCATTGGCATGCTGACATTCAGGTTTTTCTTGCTCGCCATACTTGTCCACTTTGTCATTCAATATTCACAATCAAAACGAAAGCCGGAACAGATCAATCCAGTGTTAAAAGAGCCGGTCCTGTTTAACAGCGAGGAAGAGGTCGTAAGGAAAAAACCGCTCTTTGATAATGTTCTGTTTGGGCAGCAAAAAACACCTGAGCGTGTATACGAATGGAATGATATCAATATCCAGGCAGGGTTTGGCGATACAGTCATAGATTTAAGCTATACTGTTCTGCCTCCTGGGGAGACTGTTGTATTTATTCGTAATTTTATTGGCAATGTCCAGATCCTCGTACCGTATGACCTCGAGGTCAGTATTCATCACTCAGTCATTGCCGGTTCGATAAAAGTCTTCAATTTTCAGGAACCAAAAGCGTTCAATCGTACATTCCTGCTCCAGACACCAGGGTATGAAACACAAGAGCAGAAGATTAAAATATTCACCTCATTGATCGTCGGGGATGTCGAGGTGAAAAGGGTATGAGTACGGTACAGCGCCAAATTCTCTGGGGGGCCTTTCTCTCTTTAATTGTTTTTGTATTGTCCGCTGCCGCTTTTTTAGCCGCATACCCTTTAGCGGCTTGGTCAGAGCTCTGGAAGCGCCAGTTGATGGACATCCCGTTTATTGTATTTCTGCCAAGTGTCAGTGTGGCAATCGGCATTATTTTCGGGTTTACCTCCGGCCTTACAAGGCGCAAGCAGCTACAGGCGATTGAAGGGTATCTTCGCCAACTCGAAGAGGGACGTCAATTCGAAATTGCCGGACCCGAAAGCAATCCTGACCTCTCTGCGATTACAAGCAGAATTGCAAAAGTCCAAAAGCAAATCGCGGAACAGACAAAGCTTTCACAGCGGCTCGCTACCGAAAAAGCCGAGGACCAGGAGACGAGAATTCAGGAAATTATTTCTCAGGAACGAAACCGGTTGGCCAGAGAGCTTCATGACTCTGTAAGCCAGCAATTGTTTGCAGCTTCAATGCTGATGTCTGCAATCAATGAGGCGAAGACCGATTCAGATAATAATCTTGAAACAAAACAGTTGAAAATTGTCGAAGAAATGATTCACCAGTCCCAGCTTGAAATGAGGGCTCTTCTTCTCCATCTCAGACCTGCTGCCTTGAAGGGAAAAACGCTTCAGGAAGGAATTGTTGAGCTGCTTATTGAATTATCACAAAAGGTAACGATGGAGATCGTCTGGAAGGTAGAGGAATTTCCTCTCGATAAAGGGGTGGAGGACCATCTGTTTCGGGTTTTACAAGAAAGTGCATCCAATACCCTTCGCCACTCAAAAGCAACGAAGCTAGAGGTTCTGCTTATTAAAAGGGATGAGTTTATCATTTTGCGAATATCCGATGATGGCATCGGTTTTGATATAGAAGAACAAAAAGCCGGTTCATATGGGCTGCAAAACATGCATGAGCGCGCATTGGAAATAGGTGCAACCCTTAAAATAGTCAGCCTAAAAAATAAAGGAACCCGTCTGGAAGTCAAAGTTCCGATAATGAGTGAAGGTGAAATCGATGATTAAAGTATTGTTTGTTGACGATCACGAAATGGTCCGAATCGGTGTGTCCTCGTATTTGTCTGCCCAGCCTGACATCGACGTCATAGCAGAAGCAGATAACGGCCGAACCGGGGTTGAGCTCGCACTGCAGCTGCGCCCTGATATTATTTTAATGGACCTTGTCATGAAGGAAATGGACGGAATTGAAGCGACACAAAAAATTATCGACAGTTGGCCGGATGCGAAAATCATTATTGTGACAAGCTTTCTTGACGATGAAAAGGTCTATCCTGCTCTCGAAGCAGGCGCAACCAGTTATATGCTGAAAACATCAAAGGCTAGTGAAATAGCCAATGCCGTTCGCTCAACCTATCACGGCCAGCCAGTATTGGAGCCGGAGGTGACCGGGAAAATGATGATGAAGATGCGAAAGCAAAACCAGCATGCTCCCCATGAGGAGCTGACAACCCGAGAAATGGAAATATTGCTGCTGATGGCAGAGGGAAAGTCGAACCAGGACATGGCGGATGAATTATTTATCGCACTCAAGACCGTTAAAACCCACGTCAGTAATATTTTAAGCAAGCTCCAGGTTCAGGACAGAACCCAGGCCGTTATTTATGCTTTTAAACATTCGTTGGTCAAGTGAAACATCAATGTATTCCAAATAAAAATCGCCTGTTCTCCGAGAGGAGGCAGGCGATTTTTCTATCAGGGTTAACGTACACCCTTCATATATTCTTGAATTTTTGGAGAAAGACTTAACAGAATCACGCCAAGTAAAATCGCGACAGCTCCGATTGCTCCAAAATAGATGATTTCAGTTTCCGGGCGATATAATTTAACGATTTGAGCGTTAATGGCCTGTGCCGATGCGTTGGACAGGAACCATAAACTCATTGTTTGCGCTGAAAAAGCAGCTGGTGCCAGCTTCGTAGTGGCTGACAATCCGACAGGCGACAGCAGCAATTCCCCAAGTACGACCAGGAAGAAGCTGAGCACTAACCAGAGTGGGCTTACGAGTGTTTCAGTTCCATTCATAGCTGCAGGAATGATCATAACGAGGAACGAAAGCCCTGCAAAAAATAAACCATAAGCAAACTTTTTAGAAGTTGATGGCTGCCTGTTGCCAAGCTTCACCCATAGCCATGCAAACACCGGCGCTAAAAAGATGATAAATAAAGGATTTAAAGACTGGAACCATGATGGTGTAATCTCGATTCCACCCAAAGATAGTTGTGTGCGATTGTCAGCATACAAAGCAAGAATAATTGAACCCTGTTCCTGGATAGCCCAAAAGATCATCGCAGCAATAAACAGAGGGATGTAAGCAATGATGCGTGATTTCTCTACCTCGTTTGTCTTTGGACTGTTGTACATTACAATGAAGTATAGGGTTGGAATAATGATTCCCAAAATACTGATAAGGAAAATAAAGCGTTCAATCGTTAAAAACCCTGTTTGAATCGAAACAGCACCTAAAATAATCATGATTACTGCACTGATTCCGATAATACCAAATACTTTTTTTCTTTCTTCCTTTGTTAACGGGTTAGGAACATGCGTGCCTGCTAAGCCAAGATTTTTCTTTTTAGTTAGAACAAAAGTGATAAGTCCAAGCATCATCCCGATTGCAGCAAGACTAAAACCAAGATGATAATTATATTGTTGTCCGACTGTACCAACAATCAATGGTGCAAGAAAGCCACCTAAGTTAATGCCCATATAAAAAATGCTGAATCCGGCATCACGACGGGTATCCTCATCGCTATATAAATCACCGACAACACTTGAAACATTAGGCTTTAATAAGCCTGTCCCGATGACGATTAAAGCCATTGATACGAATAATGCTGTAACACCGCCCGGGAAAGATAGCACGATATGGCCGAGCATGATCAAAACACCACCGTAAAACACGGTTCTAGATGTTCCGAGCAATCGGTCTGCGATCCAGCCGCCGATAATACCAGACATATACACTAAAGCCCCATATACTGCCATAATCGAAGCGGCAGTAGTTTGGTCGAGCCCCAATCCACCTTCTGAAATCTCATAGTACATATAATAAAGAAGTATTGCCCTCATCCCATAATAAGAAAACCGTTCCCAGAATTCTGTAAAAAAGAGAGTGAATAATCCTTTAGGATGCCCGAAAAAACCTTTTTGCGGAATACTTTGGATCCTTTTGTTTTTATCCATAGTTGACATAATATAACCTCCTATTTCCACATACTATAATACTACTAATAAATTTATATTGTCAAAAGATTGCCATAAACATTCAAGAAGAGTAACAAACTTCCTGCATAAAAGATTTTTTACCAATATATAAAAATATTTGGCCAACTTGTCTCATACCTTTATAAAAGGGTTATCCCTACAGCGTTTTATCGTTCAAAATATATCCGCACAGGGATATATATGAGGAGAGACAATATGAATAAGTTTCTTAAAGGGACACTCTTATTAGTGGGTGCGGCGTTTTTCGGAGAGTGCATTGAATTTATTGTAAATATGGTACTGGCAAACGAACTTGGGGAGAGAGGGATGGGCCTTTATATGTCCATTTTGCCTTCTGTTTTTTTTATTGTTTTGCTTGCAAGCCTTGAGTTGCCCATTTCTATTTCAAAGTTTGTTGCCGAGAAAGATGAGAGATTCCACCGCAGTATGCTCCAGCATGCCATTCAGATAACAATTATTTTTACAGCAGTTTCTTTATTGGCAGCTGCGGTTGTTATCCCGAACGTTCCGGTGTTTGATAAATATCATCCATTATTTAAGTGGGCAGTGCTTTTATTAATTCCGCTGGTTTCCTTTTCATCGATTGCCAGAGGATTTTTTATGGGCAAGCATCAAATGGGGAAAATCGCCCTGTCCAATTTTCTAAGAAAACTGTTACAGCTCGGATTGCTGGTCGCCGTCTATCAGTTTTTTGATTTTAATCTTGATACAGCCGTGCTGATCGCTTTTTGTACGCTTGTCGGCAGTGAATTCGTCGTTTTTTTATACTTAATTCATATTTTTATTGTTCAATTTATGCAGCTAAAGAGAAGGCCATATAACACGCTCAGCAGGCGTACCGTTCTGCAGAACTTGATGGAAGTATCGATTCCAACTACGGGAATGCGCGTCTTTCATGCATTTACACATGCGTTGCAGCCTTTTTTAATCAAGGCAGCTCTTATGCGTTCCGGTATATC
Source organism: Bacillus sp. V33-4 (assembly GCF_002860225.1). NCBI lineage: Bacteria > Bacillati > Bacillota > Bacilli > Caryophanales > Bacillaceae > Bacillus > Bacillus sp. V33-4. Next base: position 25,200 of record NZ_PGVC01000010.1, on the reverse strand, counting down.
GGAACCGCTGGCAACCGAGCATTTCGGAATCCTTGCCGGGGTGGCGATGACAATTGGCTTTTTCCCGGCGTTCATTGCCCACTCCCTGCTTATCATGTTAATACCGACTGTCTCAAAAGCCTATTCGCAGAATGAAACAAGCAAGCTGCAAAGGCTTCTGCAAAACGTTCTGACAGCGACATTCATTTACGGTGTACCTTCAGTGGTTGTATTTTATTTTTTTGCCGAACCGCTGACGAATTTGTTCTTTCATTCTCCTGTCGCGGCAAGCTACTTGCAAATGCTCTGGCCGTACTTTCTCTTTCACTTTTTTGTTATTCCGATGCAGGCATATTTAATTGGCCTTGGCCTGATCAGGGATGCTTTCATTCATGTGGTCTGGTCAACATGTATATCATACGGACTGATTTTTTTGCTCGGTTCTCTCCATGATCTGCAGATGGGCGGGGTGATCATCGGGATGAATACGGGTACGATTTTACTAACGTTAATGCACTACTTAACAATTGTCAAAAAACTAAATATCTCATGGTCCTTAAAATTATCAAAGCAGAGTGTTTTAAAATAACGAAGGTTTTCCGCTCATTTTAGCGAATTATTAAAGAAAAAATGTTCCACGCGGCTGGACATTGTCTTTTATGGATTTGACGCGAGGAAAATGTTAAATAAAGTGTAGGGGTTGATTATTTCCTTTCGTTTATTTAATAGAGTAACTTTCACAATGTAATAATTTAGACCGAACAACGAATGAAGTTCGTCTTACTAAACAGGAGTATCCCGAAGGAACCGAAATACTATGTTAATTTAGATAACTGTTCGTTTTTCAATTCAAGAATTGCTTTATAAACCTTATGAATAGAGAAGTTTTTTTGAGGGGAGCAGGGACCATGGACCGGGAAATCTACTTTGAAAATGAAATTTGTGAACACGGGGCAGCAGTTTTTCATTATATATATTCGTTAGTTAGGCATAAAGAGCTGGCAGAGGATCTGTATCAAGAGGTTCTTTTGTCTGCTTACCTTGCCCTCGGGCAATTTGAACAAAGAGCCAGGCTGAAAAGTTGGATGTACACGATTGCCCTTAATAAATGCCGGGATTACTGGAGGAAAGAAAAAGGCAGACAGCGTTTTTGGCAGGAGAATGCCTGCATCTATTCCAATGATTATGAAGCAAGTTTATTAACTGAAGAATATGTCATTAAAAAACAGGCTGACGAGGCCGTCGAAGCGTCGATCAAGGAGCTTCCAGCCCGATATCAAGATCCGCTGCTGCTTTTTTATTTTAAAGACTGCTCGTTAGCAGAAATTTCCGATGAAACCGGGATTCCTTTATCTACAGTGAAAACAAGGATGAAAAGGGGAAAAGAGCAACTGCGACCAAAATTGAAAATGCTGGCAGTCCAATAGAAAGCCTTCAGGGCTGTCAGCCAACAATATGGTAAATCCTACTTCTCGCTTAATTCTTCTTTTTTTCGATTTTCTGCAATTTCGATATCCTTGTTGAACCTTTGTTTTATGTGCTGCTTGTTTCCGTATAAAATAATATCATCTCCGGGCTGGAGATCTTCTTTATTGCAATTATTCCGCATGATTTTAATTTCTCCTCTTTGAATAAACAAAATCATAATATCATCATCAGGGCTAAGGATATCAGCGATCTTCTTATTGGCAGCCGGTGACTCCTCATAAAGGGCTAGCTCAAAAAGTTGGTCATCCTCGTTTGTTAATAGAACTTCTTGGATTGGAAGTTCTGATATATCGTAATGTTCTTCCAGATCGTGTTCAAATAGTTTCTCCAGTTTTCTTTTCAGCAAAGGTGTTTTTAAAATCATTAAAATAAAAATCAGTACACCAACTACATAAGCAGCTTCAACCGCATAAAAATTATCGGATAAAATGCTGCTGATTGTCGAAATGATCACCGCCAGTGAAAAGGCACCAAAGAGAATTAAAAAAGTACTAAGCTTTCTCCTGATCGGGTGGTCAATAATAAGTTCCGATTCGCCAGTTGTAAAGCCTGTTGCAGTTAACATCGAGATAACCTGGAACCTCGCTACCCTCGGCTCAAGACCGGTGAGAATAAATAATGTAACGTTGATTTCAATAACCGCAAGAATAATCGCGATATAAATTAAAATAAAAAGAAAACCCACTTTTTATCACCTCAACCTTCTGTTGCCTAAATGAATGAAATTATGCATGTCCAGGAAATAAAAGAACCCGAGGAGACTTTGTCCGCTCAGGTTCTTTTTCTATGAAATTCCAATGTTGTCATCTGATTTGCCACAACTGCCCCGGCGACAAAATGCTCGATTTATTATGATCATGACTGCTTCACTTCGTTGTAATAATTAACAGAGTACATTGCACCTTCACTGACCATCTTGTTGTCTTCGATATCTTCCGGATCCGGGTGTCCTGCTTTTTCTAATGGCGGCAAACTGTTTGGAAGCTGTTTTCCTGGCATGAATTTTTTTCTTAATTTTGTAGAATAGAACTCAATTTTATTTGAATTAGGTTTTAAAGCGAGCCATAATGCTGTAACGCCCACACCGAACAACACGTAAGATTTAACCGAACCAGACTGGATCATGTTTCTGTTCCTCCCTGTCGTTTTTTAATAAGTTAACATCTAAGGAGTTTGTTTCTTTAAGGTATCCCGCCTTGTTGAATAATATGTACCCGTTTTTATTACAGGAGAAACACAATCGAAAACTTTTTATTTTTCATTGATGGGTGAAATTGCTGTCACCGCTAAAAAAAGTATCTGTTCACAAGAATGGGAAACATGAGAAAGGTCTACTAGTTTTAATTGTTATCAAAAAGGGGAAAAAGGGTAACCATGGAAGTGACTTTTTTGGGAGGATAAGATATGGACCATACATTCCTGCAGCATAATTGGAAATGGTATCAGCTAAAATACGATGATGCTGATCTGGTGCATGAGATCACCAAAGAATATCAGCCTTGCGATGACTGGATGAAAGGTATTAAAGAAAAAAAGTCAAATTTGTTACAAATCGATGTGACAAAATTAAATAAGGAATTTTTGAGGGGTTCAATTGTTTATCAGCAAAATATTGACGATAAAGAAGACCACCATCTTTTCTACTTTTACATTACAAGAGAATTTTTTATTACAGTAGGCCTCGACTTTGAGATTCTGGAATCAACAAACCTGCCGGCGATGCTTGACCAGATGGAAAGGGCAACTTCCCCTATTGAGGGTTTTTCCATTTTGCTGGCTGATATCTTAAATAACTTTTTAAGAAAAGTCGACGAATTCGAAGTTCGCCTCAGGAAATTAATGTGGAGGATTCAAGAGGAAAACAATATAAGTATATTGGATGATATTTTTGATACCCGACATGAGTTATTAATCAGGAAAAACTTGATGATACCACTTATGGAGGTTGAAATGGGTTTGGAGGAAACCTTTAATGATGAGATTAATAAAAAGCCGGAATATCAGCGCTTAAGTAAAAGGCTGGAAAGAGGACTACGCTTAATAGGTGAGTACCAGCAGGAAATCGACACAATGATCGATCTTGAGGAAGTTGTTTCCACACATAGGGGAAATGAAATTATCAAAACGTTGACTGTATTTACTGTTCTCTTTACACCGCTAATGGCATTGGGAGCGCTATGGGGAATGAATTTTGAATTTATGCCCGAGCTGAAATGGAAATTTGGTTATTTATATGCCATTATTTTAATGGTCATATCGACCGTGGCCATTTATCTTTATTTAAGATTAAAAGGATGGATGGGAGATATATTGACCCCAAAAGAAAAGGACTCATTTTTCAAATAGCATACTTCCAAGCATCCCTGCCGATAACCGGCAGGGATGTTTGTGATAGCTCCCGATCAGATGGCGGAATTTACACACCGTCACCGAGCAGCTATCCATTCATTCGAGCCATCTCTTTCGTATTTAGTTGATCCAGCATGTCCGCAAGAGTCGCTGCATGAATATCAGCCTTCAGTGCTGACGTGAGCTTAACCGTTAAGCCTGCGGACACGACAATTAACTGGCGGTGCTGTTCCTTTAACCATTGAATCGTCTGGAGCATTTCAGGAAGTTTCTCTTCGGCAGGCGGTGTGAACCCCAAGTATTTCAATTTCTTTTTTTGGATAAAAGCGAGCAGTTCTTCCTTTGGAATTGAAAGCCCAAGGTTATAAACTTTCCAGCGATTGATTGTCAGGACATCCGCTACAATTTGCAGCGGCACTGACTGTTCTTCATTTCCAAACGAGGTCAGAACAATGCTCTCCCGAGTATGATCAATTTCAGGCATGAATTGTTCAAGAGCTTTATGCATGATATTTTTTGTTGCTTCCTCGGCAATCCTTAGCTCGGACATGGCAATTTCACCATTTTTATACTGGGTATAAAGCCTAGTGATTGAACTGTAAATAATTTTCGAGTAAATCTCTTCAATCCTCATCCCGTCAATGATCACCTGGAAAATCTCATAGGCCTGCTTGATGTCTCCGTTTTTTAATACTTTTATGTAAGCATCAAAGTTCTTTTCAGGATCATATTCGGACCACTCGACCAAATTGCTGATAGTTATTGAGTAATTTGATGGTAGTTCAATAGGCTCTAGCTGATCAAGCAGTCTAACGACCGGCAATGTTGGAAAGGCCTCTTTTATTAACACAATCTTCGCATGTTTATTGTTTGATAAATTGACAATTGATTCTGCCGGATAGATTTTCAATAATTCGATAAATTGGATTAGACACTCTTTTTCAAACTTGGGAACATCACTGATTAAAAACTGAATAGCCTGCGCAGCATGAAACGGCTCCCTGTAAGGTCTTTTTAAGGTAAGAGCAGAGTAAACATCGACGATCATTAATATTTTCAGCTCCAATGAAAGCAGGTCATTGATTTTCCCCTCCGGATATCCTGAACCATCGATTCGTTCATGGTGGGATTTGGCCAGAACTGCGACCGCTTCGTCAAAGCCAAGGTTTTTTAATATTTTGTAGCCTTCGATTGCATGATTTTGGACGTTCTGGAATTCTTCAATCGTTAGCTTTGTTTCCTTCTGTAAAATATCTCTTGCTACATTAATTTTTCCAATATCATGCAGCAGATAACCGATCGCCAATTCCTCCAGGTTTTTAACTTCCATTTTGCGGGCAAGTAAAGTACCCATAACAAACACGTCGAATGAATGATAATAGCTGTATGAATCCCAGTTTCGCAAAGCGGCCAGCAAGCTCTCAATTTTCTCATCCATTAAAGTAGAGACAAATAAGTCTTCAACAAACATCAAGTCTTCCAATTCATACAATAGCTTTCCGTAACGATGCTCGTTCGCAAAATGCGTTAAGTTGGTAAAAAAGGTTTCTTTTATAAATTGAATTTGAAAGCTGTTTGAAACGGATTTGTTTTCCTGGCCGGAGTCAGTCAATATCTCGCTTTTAATAGCAATCTTTTTTACACCAAGTGACTTCAGCTTCTTAATAAGTTTTTCATTTAACAGAGTATCTTTTTTGATAACCAGTGTACTGTCGTGATAGATATCATCTTCGAGTATATCCCGGCTTATGACTTTGTCGATGTCTTTTAAAATCATTTATTTTCCCTCCAACTATTCACCATGGATTGAAATAAGAACTATTTGGGAGATATCTGCTGCAAAACCTGTTAGGTCGAATTTCTGTTATCCTTATTGATTCTTTGATATTTTCTGGCGACACTCATTGGGCTTCTGCCCAGGTGTTTACCTATCACTTCAAAGGAATGTCCCTTTGAGATGAGACATAACATTTGCTGAATCTCTTTGGTGGTCCACTTTTTGTAAGAAACAAAATTCTCGTTTTTTTTTTCGTTCATCCTCAACCCACTCGGGTTCGGGTAAGATCGCATGTTGATCTATTTTTTGAAAATTGACTTTGGATTTGTATTCGCCGGCCCATTCCCAAAAATCCTCAGGGTTAATAAACGTAAACTTTCTGGTTGTCCTTGTAATTTTCACACTGCTTTTTAAATGATGATTATCAATCCAGTTTTTGACTGTGTTCGGATCAACATGGAGATGCTTGGCCAGTTCATTCATGGTAAGCATCCCGGTATGCGATTTCGTTTGCGAGATTCCCAGCCTCTTCATTTTCGCGACAACTGCCTTTTCGGTCCTCCTTAACTGATTGGCGATTACAGGTACTTTTTTATTTCCGACACTCACCTTTAGATAATCGACTTCCTCTGTAGTCCATCGTTTGTATAACATTTTTCCATGCACCTTACTTTACCTTTACTATTAAGCTGAAAACTTTAAGCTAAGTATTGTACTGTGTATAGGTTCCAGGTGGCCAGGCACGGAGTTCATCATATTGAAAGACTTGCTTCAGTATTTAAAGGAGTGAGGTAAGCAAAGTGTGACTTAAATACTGAAACAATTGTTCAATAGCAAACTTAAATTGGGTGCGCCCGTTAGATTAATGCAGCCGGGAAAGCGCATACTTGCCTTGGCAATCAATGAAAAAACACTGCATAAAACCTATGTGGTACAGGTACAGTACAACCGTTGTTTATCTAGCATGAAAAATATGGTGTTTCACTTCATTAACTTATCGTTCGCCCCCTTGAGCTATAAAAATAAACCTATTCGCATAAACAGGTTTAAGAAACCTAAAGCAGCTGGCTGACCTGGCAATGTTTCCTGCGTTAGTCCCTTTAGCTTTGCGTCACCACTTTTCAGTGATTTTGCCTTTATAGAGGTAATTACGGTTATTATATATGCCATTCTAAACCAATATGTGTGGAAATTCGACAGCATTTTACGCAGAGGAATAGCATATGTGGTAAATAGAAAAATAGTTTACATAGAAAAAAAGTTATTTCTAAAAAATATTAAAAGTGGGAAATTGCTACATTTCTATCGAAAGTCTTTTTGTTTCTTTTAAGAATCGATCTTTTGTAGGACCTTTATCCTATTCGGAAAGAATTTTTTATGCTTTTTTGATATATTAGTAACCGTATTTTTTTAAATGCTAAATTTTAAATTTTCTATTTACTTTCTATTAACCATCTCATAAAAAGGTACAATTTTTCAGCGCTTTTAGATTGGAGCCTTCGATATTCGTACGATTCAACTATTTGGGAACTGTAATCTTGCACGATGTTTTGAACGGGAGAGTATAAAGCGTTAAGCCGTGGCCAAGTCTCCGGAGGTTTCTTTGATAGACCAGTGTTAAACGAACAAGTGAAAGTATATTCTGCAATATAAAAAGGATGCAACAGATCTGAAGGATTTTCATGGTGGAGGCGCAGATAGGAGCTGTAGCTGTAAATGGAAGATAAGGTAAGCTGAAGTTGAAGGTTGGAGGTTGATTATTATGAACTCTGGATTTTGGCAGCTTCGTTTAATGCTTCTATGAACAGAAGCTGAATTTGTAAAAAAAGAAAGCTCCGGATCAAGAAAACAATCCAGTCGGGAGTGCGGCTCTTTACTGGCGGAAGGAAGAGGGGAAATCGTTTTTTAGGACTCATTGTATCATGAAGTCAACTTCTATTTTAACAGATTACAGGGCATAGCGATAGCAGAAAAGTAGTTCGCGACAAAGAAAAAAGGACATACCCGTATTGGCTTTTAATCATGGAGAATGTCCTGTATATTATAATGGTTATTCCGCATCAACGAGCTTTACGAGCAGATGGGCAAGCTTGTGTCTTTCTTCCTCGTTTCCTGCTTTCCAAAGCTCTTGCAGCAGCTTTTCTTCACGGTTTTTCGGTTCTGCATGATCCGCGAAATAATCGCCGAATTTCTTGGTGTGGTAGCAAGCTGAGCATCCGATAAGCCAATCTTTTTTCCAAGATCCAAACGATTTTCAAATAAGCTTTAAAATTTTCAGCAAATAAAAATATGGCAGCAGAGGAAATTTAAGAGCGATTATAATTGTTTTGATCTTTCCTTTAAGAGGTCCCTAATTTCAGAAAGAAGCTCCTCTTGTCTGTCTATGACCAGTTCAGCCGGCTTTTCTTCCTCTTTTCTCTTAAAGCGTTCAATTAGGCGAACCATCATAAAAATTGAAAACGCAATAATCATAAAATTTACAATCGTTTGAATAAATAAGCCGATCTTTATATCTTCTGCTCCGTTCGGCAATGGAAATATCAGTTTTGAAAAATCAATCCCGCCGATAAGCAAACCGACTATTGGCATAATAATATCATTTACAAGAGAAGTAACTATTTTTCCAAAAGCGGTGCCAATAACAACCCCGGTCGCGAGGTCAATGACATTACCTTTTATCGCAAATCTCTTAAATTCGTTCCACAAACAAAACCCTCCCTGAAGACTGTTCAATATAATGCTACTTTACCATAATCGATGTTTAAGATGACATTCCTTATTGTGGATGATAATAGAGCATTTTCTGGCAGAGAAAAGTATCCGTTGACAGGTACGGACTTTTTATCTATATTAACAATGACAATTCAATAATCCCGCACTCAGGCGGGAGAGGTTCATAGCAAACAACCCTCTATAAAAAACTATGGCTTTGATACTTTATAAGCCCGGTTAAAGATGCGGCGGCCTCTCTTACGCGAATGCGGATTCAGATAAGGAGGCTTTTATTTATGCCCGGAAGAAAAAATGAAGAGCTATCAGACATTACCTTGCTTGGAAATCAAGGAACAAAATATTTATTTGACTATGCACCAGAAATACTCGAGTCATTTGACAATAAGCATCCGAACCGTGATTATTTTGTTAAATTTAATTGCCCGGAGTTTACAAGCTTATGTCCAATCACAGGTCAGCCTGACTTCGCAACCATTTATATCAGCTATATACCTGACCAAAAAATGGTCGAAAGCAAATCGTTAAAGCTGTACTTGTTCAGCTTCCGCAATCATGGTGATTTCCATGAAGATTGCATGAACATTATTATGAATGACTTAATCAAGTTAATGGATCCGCGCTATATTGAGGTGTGGGGGAAATTCACGCCAAGAGGCGGCATCTCCATCGACCCTTACACAAACTACGGTAAGCCCGGTACAAAGTATGAGCAAATGGCTGAATACAGGCTGATGAATCATGATCTGTATCCAGAAAAAGTTGATAATCGTTAATATATTAGTCAACCCAAAATTATAAAAATACAAGTTCGAGACCTATTCGCAATCGTGAATAGGTCTCGATTGTTATCAAAACCCCATGCCAATCATGGCATGGGGTTGCGTCATTAATATTTTATCGTAAAAGATTTAAAGCCCTGCAAGTGGCTGCTTTCTGTTTTTTCGATACTGGTCACCCTGGAAAATGGATTGCCTTCCTTGATGCTGTTCGCAAAGAGGACCAGGTCATCCTCGGAACCTTCTGCTAAAATCTCGACCTGATCATCCGGGAGATTTCTTACCCAGCCAGTGATGTGATATGCATTGGCCTTCATTTGTGTGAAATAGCGAAAACCGACACCATGGACCCTTCCGTTAACAATCAGATGATATTGCAGCAAGAACTGTTCCCTCCCCAGAGAAATAAAAACCACTTATTTTTATATTTTTATTATATTCTAATCAGGCAATAAAACATAGTTATGATACGGCAAAAAAAAACAGGCTCCAATAGAGGAGTCTGTTCTTACAGTTATTAAAATGCCCAGCTGCCGTTCCGGAAGACAGGTTCTGTTTTGCCGTCAGCGGAAATTCCGTCAATATCCATTTCAGCTGATCCGACCATAAAGTCAACATGGGTGATGCTCTGGTTTAAACCTTTTTCTTTCAACTGATCTGAAGACATTTTTTTGCCGCCTTCAATACAAAAAGCATAGGCGCTGCCAATTGCAAAATGATTTGAAGCATTTTCATCAAAGAGTGTATTGAAAAACAAAATGTCTGACTGTGAAATCGGTGAATTATGTGGAACGAGAGCAACTTCACCGAGATAGTGTGAGCCTTCGTCCGTTTCAACTAACCGCTTTAGAACTTCTTCACCCTCTTTAGCCTCGACATTGACAATTCGTCCATTTTCGAACGTGATTTTAAATTGGTCAATGATATTGCCGCCATAGCTTAAAGGCTTTGTGCTTGAGACATAACCATTTACACCTTCCCGATATGGTACGGTAAAAACCTCTTCCGTCGGCATATTGGCCATGAATTCAATACCATTTTCATTTGTGCTTCCGGCTCCGACCCAAATATGGTCTTCAGGCAACTCTACGGTTAGATCTGTGCCGGATGCTTTATAATGCAGCTTCTTAAAACGCTTGCTGTTTAAATACTCAACTTTCTCGTTTAAGTTTTTATCATGTTCCTTCCAAGCCTCGACGGGATTGTCAAGATCGCTCCGGGTTGCTTTAAAAATAGCTTCCCAAAGCTTATGTACACGGTTTTCCGCTGGTTCCTCAGGGAATACTTTGGCCGCCCAGTCATCTGAAGGCACGGCAATGACAGTCCAGCTGACTTTATCTGATTGCACATATTGGCGGTATTTGGCGAGCGCTTTTCCGGTAGCTTTTTGGAAATTGGCGATTCGCTCAGGATTGATCCCTTTGAGCAAATCAGGACTTGAAGAGACGATCGCCATAAAGGCAGCCCCATTTTCAGCAAGTGCCTCCGTTTCCTTTGCGCGCCATTCAGGGTACTCCAAAAACGCTTCGTCAGGTGCGAGCTCGTATTTCGTGCGTGAAACAACATCATCAGTCCAATTGACGACGACATTATGTGCTCCTGTCTCATATGCCTTTTTCACGACAAGTCTTACAAATTTCGCAGCATCAAGCGTCGTGTTAATCACGAGGGTTTGTCCTTTCTGAACATTTACGCCCACTTTGACAGCAAGGTCTGCGTATTTCTCTAATTGTGCGTTAAAATCACTCATTTATTATCTCCTTGTCTAGCGCCAGCGCCTAGACCCTCGAGGGGGGTCATGAGCCAATCGCTTCCAGAAGGCAAAAAACACCTTGCTGCAGCGCTCGTCTAATGCTTGTCGGGTCTGAACAAGGCGCTTCCGCTTTTTCTTATTTACAGAATCTCCTTTTTATTTTAGCTTTAATGATTGGAAAAAGAAACTGAATACCATTCTGGCCTGAAATTTCCTATCCGTTCTATATAGCTATAAAGTAGTGATGAATTCCAAATTAAAGAAGAACAAGACAAATCTATATGGTTCATTTCTCACAAACGAGGCAAGGGTTGAAAAAACAATCCTTCTATTTCATAAAATCATGTTATCCTATTTAGGAGGGGGAAACGATTTGCGTAAGTTTTATTATTTGATGATCAGTGCAGCTATATTAGCGGGCTGCCAGACTGAAGCACAGACAAAAACAATAGAAAAACTTCAGGAAGAGGTTCCGCATACAAAGGAAGACTGGATTAAACAGAGCGGGATAAAAACAGAGCTAGCATCCGCGGAAGATCCCATCATTGAAGTTATACATATAAGGGGCAGGAAACAGCCAGAAATATTGGCCTCCTATACTAAATCCAATCCGGAATTGAATGAACAAACCGGGATCTTGATAGGCAAAAGCTTTGACGAAAAAACGCGCAAATGGAAAGTGTTTTTTCGAGAAGAAGCACCAGCTGTTGCTGATTTTAGAATGGTTGGACCGATAACCGTTGAGTACGAAGGTAAACAGACAACCCGAGTAGTTGTAGAGCATCAGTCTGCAGGGGCATCAATGGTGCCTACTTCTGCACGGCTCTTTGGTTTTGCCAACGGTGAATTTAAACAAATAGGCGAATTAACGAGCGAATATGTGGAAACAGGAAAAGTAGCAGTTGAAGATAATTTAATTGTATTTAAAGGTGAAGAACAGCAGGATAGCTTCCAATGGTCAGAAGCCCAATTTGAGTCAAGTCCCGAATTGCTCAACTCAAGAAAAGAACTCGGTAAATACGCGAATATCATGCTGGAATATGAAGCACAGGCTGGTGAACTTACTGTTACCGGTGATAAAGAAGGTGTGGTGTATGCCCAGCCTGGCGGGACAATCGGGATACGACAATCCGGCCTTGTTAAGGGGAGTGCTCGTATATTCCATAGCTTAAAGCAGGCAGATCAGCCGGGTTTATACACAATTACTGAAGATGATCATAATCGTGATATAGTCTTTGACTTTCAGTACGGCCATACTATAAAAAAAGTGACGATTTTACTGGAATCGTCATTGCAGAAGGAAATGGCTAGTGCCGGTTTTTTTGATCAAACTTTTGTTGAGGAAATTCGACAGAATAAACTAAAGGGAATCGTTTATCCAATTGGTACAATGGTCGATCAAATTAAAACAGAAAAAGGGAAACCGGACTTCGAGGAAAACTGGAGCGGATCTCTCGTCTTTGGTTATAAAGACCATGCCTTTGGCTACTTGGAAACAGAAAACGCCAAATCCATTCACTATGTCAGCTATTTTCCTGGAGAACGGCAGCTGTTTTTCAAAGAGGCAGAAAAAGTACTAGGAGTACCGGGTGCTGAAGGTGTAAGCGATAAGGACGGAAACTATTTTCAGCTTTATGACGCAGGGAATGGGAAAGAATTGTGGCTGGAAGGGACTTCTGAACAGAAGGACAGTCCAATCAGGGAAATCAGGTTAATTCAGAAATAGAAGCAAAAAAGAGCGGGAATTTCCGCTCTTTTTTCAGTCTTTCTCCTCCAATGCCTGTTTCAGCAAGTCCCCAAGGCTCGTTCCGAATGAGTCATTTTGTGAATATTTCTGGACGAGTTTCCGTTCTTCTCTTTTTGTTACCGACTTTTTCTGTTCTTCTGCTTTCTCGACAACATTGCATGGACGGCACTGAAAATACAGGCCTGCTTTACCTTCATGCATTTCCATGCGTTTTTTACATTGCGGACAGCGCCGTTTTGAGAGTTTTGGATCTTTATGCTTCCGGTAGTGGCAATCCAGATTGGAGCAAACTAAAATTTTTCCTTCTTTCGTGTTTCTTTCTTTTAAGAAGGAATTGCACTCGGGGCACTTCGAACCGGTTAAATTATGGGCACGGTATGCCTGGTTGCTCTTTTTGATTTCGGAAACAAGATTTTCCGTCTTTTTGCGGATATTTTGCAAAAATACCTTTGGGTTTCCTGTTCCGCGTGCAATCGCTTCTAATTCTTTCTCCCAGTGTGCAGTTAGCTCAGGTGATTTGAGTTCGTCGTTAACCAGTTCAATGAGCTGTTTTCCTTTGTTTGTCGGGTAAAGACGGCCATTTTGCCGTTCGACAACTTCGGTTTCGATTAGTCTTTCAATAATCTCAGCGCGTGTTGCCGGAGTACCGAGGCCGTATTTTTCCATTTGAGCAAGAATATCTGCCTCAGAATAGCGGAGCGGAGGCTCAGTGAATTTTTTGTCCATCTCGATATTCTTGGTTGGAAATTCCTGCCCTTTTGTTACATTGGCAAGACTCTGGTTGCCCTCCGCTTCTTCACTTTTTCCGGCAATTTTCCTGAAGCCCGGATCAACGACAACGGTTTCCTTTACCTTGAACGTTTCCCCGTTCACGTCAAAGCTGGCGAGAACAGTTTCGAACTGGTAGGGTGGATAAAACAGCCCGAGGAAACGGCCTACAATAATGTCGTAAAGTTTTCGCTCGTCAGTGGATAAATCGTTTAAATGAAGCCGTTCTTCGGTCGGAATAATTGCATGATGATCGGTTACTTTTGCATTGTTGAAAACCTTTTTTGCCAGTACACGTCCTTTACTTGCAAGGAGCGGTCGCACTTCATCCTTGTATCCGGAGCTTATCGCCTCGAGACGATCAAGCATCGTCGCTTCCATATCATCAGTCAAGTAACGCGAATCTGTGCGCGGGTACGTAACAAGTTTATGCTGTTCATACAATCCTTGCAGAACAGACGAAGTTTTTTTCGCTGAAAATCCGAAACGTTTGTTGGCATCGCGCTGTAATTCAGTTAAGTCATAGGGTAGCGGTTGCGGTTCACTTTTCGGCTTGCGATCAATTGAAGTAAGCGTTGCTTTTTGGCCGGTCAATTTCTTTTTGATTTTCTCGGCGCTTTCCCTCGAAAAAATCCTCTTTTCGCCATTCTTTTCCCAGAGAGCTTTCAACGGGCCGATGTTCGCCTGGAGAGTCCAGTATTCGGTTGGCACGAACGATTGAATTATTTTTTCCCGTTCGATAACCATCGCTAAAGTCGGTGTCTGCACACGTCCTGCGGAAAGCGGATCATTATACTTGGTTGTCAATGCTCTTGTAACGTTAAGGCCGATCAGCCAATCTGCTTCGGCACGGCAAACAGCAGATTCAAATAACGGTTCAAATTGCTTGCCCGGCTTTAAATGCTGAAAGCCTTCTTTAATAGCCCGGTCTGTCTGCGAAGAGATCCAAAGGCGTTGAATCGGCTTCTTCCAATGGACTTTATGCAAGATCCATCTTGCGACAAGCTCGCCTTCCCGGCCGGCATCTGTTGCGATTATGCATTCCTTAATATCCGGACGTTTTGCAAGGCTTTCGATCCCGCGATATTGCGGACTTGTTTGCTTCATCACCTTCAATCCCATCTTGTCGGGAATAATCGGCAAGTCTTCAAGCCGCCACGTTTTATATTTAGTATCATAATGCTCCGGCATTTTTAATTCGATCAGATGCCCGAGAGCCCATGTGACAATGTATTTATTTCCTTCAAAATAATGCTTATTTTTCTGATTGCAGCCAAGCACGCGGGCGAGTTCACGGGCAACGCTTGGTTTTTCTGCAAGAACGAGAGATTTCATAAAAACTCCTTCCTGGAGTTTGCGGCAAAGCTGTCACGCATCGATGAAGCCGCAAACCAATACCTATAAAATGGTCTTATCCTATAAGTATAACGGAAAAAGCAGGAATTTAACATTGAGATAGTCGGGACGACATTGTGCACATCATCTCAGTTAATAGAAAAACCAAGGATTATGCCGCTAACCCTTGGTTCTGTAATAACTGTTCAGATATATCTTCGACTTCAGACGCTATATCATCAACTTTTGAGGTATATCATCGACCTAATTCCGATTATCATCAACTTTTACATATATCATCAACTTCATTCCGATTATCATCAACTTTTTAAATATATCATCAACTTCATCCCATTTATCATCAACTTTATAAATATATCATCAACTATATTCCGTTTATCATCTTAGTTCCGATGCATCCTTTCGCGCAGTGATGTGATATGGGCAATATGGTGCTGCGAATGCCATGCATATAAAGCAAGTGTTTCGTTCAAATCCATTTTTTTATTGTGGTCCGGATGGATAAATTTGCGTGAGAAATCTTCTTCTGTCAGAGATTCAAGCAAACTGACCCAGCGTGCGTGTACAGCTTCCAATAGGTTGAGCGAGACTTCGTGGCCTACCGTTAACGAGTCGTGAAGCTGGGACCATCGGTTTTCGTCATATGTTTTAACAGTTGGTTCGTCTTCTGTCAAAGCTAGCTTAAAACGTATATAGCTATTCATGTGGCTGTCAGGAAGATGATGGACAACCTGTTTAACCGTCCAGCCGCCTGGACGATAGGGAGTATTAAGCTGAGCTTCGGACAAATTTTGCGTAGCTTTTCTTAAAAGGCCGGGAGCGTCTTTTAAGATTCTGATCCATTCGTTCCTTTGTTCAGATGTAATGTTTGCCGGAAATTCAAATCGGCCAATTGGATACATCAGCTTTTCCATATTACCCCTGCTTTCCTTTTAAATATATATAAAATATTTCATGAATTTCCCTTTATGTCCATTACTTATTTCAACTCTTTAATAAACTAACACACCACTTGATTAACAAACTAAAATTTTCCAAAAGGATTGACGTAAGTGGACTAAAGGTCATAGAATTAAAATATAATTCGGAAAATTATTAAAAAGGCAGGGGAACAAGGTGAAATATAGCTGTTCTTCTATTAATCAAAAACAAATGAAAGAGGCTGAACTTAACCGGATCGGATAAGGGCAGCCTCTTTCTTTATTGTGCTAAAGCGATGGAGGGAGACAGGATGGTAATTTTGACGGGCAATACTTTGACAATCGAGGCAGTGAGGACAGTCATATCTGGCAAAGAAAGAGTGGAGGCATCAGTTGAAAGTATCAAAGCTGTAGAAAAAAGCCATAAGGCCGTAAAAAGGATTGTTGCAGACGGCAAAATTGTTTATGGAATTAATACTGGTTTCGGGAAATTCAGTGATGTCATGATTGATGCTGATCATGTCCGGGATTTACAGCTTAACCTGATTCGTTCACATGCATGCGGAGTAGGGGAACCGTTTTCGGAGGAGGTATCGCGGGCGATGCTGCTGTTAAGGGCAAATGCCCTGTTGAAAGGCTATTCAGGGATAAGGCCTTTGATCATCGACAGGCTGATCGAATTCCTAAATAGACAAATCCATCCTGTCATTCCCCAGCAAGGGTCGCTAGGTGCGAGCGGTGACCTGGCTCCATTATCCCATCTTGCACTCACCATCATTGGCGAAGGCAAGGTCATGTATAAAGGGCAGGTCGTGGATACGGCCGATGCACTCAATGAAGAAGGATTATGCCCTCTTGAACTTGAGGCAAAAGAGGGACTGGCGTTAATCAACGGGACGCAGGCGATGACCGCGATGGGTGCTGTCGCCTATTTAGAAGCGGAACGGCTTGCGACCGTTAGTGAAATGATTGCAGCGATGACGATGGAAGGTTTGAACGGAATTACCGATGCTTTTGATGAGGATGTCCATTTGGCACGGGGGTATAAGCAGCAAATCGAGACAGCAAGCAGGATGAGAGCTTATCTGAAGGGGAGCAGGCTAACGACAAGGCAGGGTGAAATGCGGGTGCAGGATGCCTATTCGCTGCGCTGCATACCACAGGTTCACGGTGCTTCCTGGCAAGCATTGGATTATGTCAAAGAAAAACTAGAGATTGAAATCAATGCTGCGACAGACAATCCGCTTATCTTTGATGATGGAGCGAAGGTGATCTCAGGTGGCAATTTTCATGGACAGCCGATTGCGCTGGCAATGGATTTTATGAAAATCGCGGTCGCCGAACTGGCTAATATTTCAGAACGGCGTATCGAAAGGCTTGTCAATCCGCAGCTCAATGATTTGCCGCCGTTTCTTAGCCCGGAGCCAGGTCTGCAATCAGGTGCGATGATTATGCAATATTGTGCGGCTTCACTCGTTTCCGAAAATAAAACACTTGCCCATCCGGCCAGTGTAGATTCGATACCGTCATCAGCGAATCAGGAGGATCATGTCAGCATGGGGACGATTGCCGCCAGGCATGCTTATCAAATAATCCAGAATGCAATGAAGGTAGTTGCAATCGAATGGATCTGTGCCATGCAGGCAGCAGAATACAGGGGAACGGAAAAAATGGCTGGTTTTACTAGTAAGCTTTATAAAACAGGACGGGAGCTGGTGCCGTCCATTGAGAAGGACAGAGTTTTCTCGGCGGATATCGAAACGGCATCACAATGGCTGAGAAAAATGCAAAATGATCATCTGACGAACATAAGATGAGCCTTGCTTTTGTGAGAAAGTTTCTTCACCTATTCACGGCCTGTCGAAGCGGTTTTTAATGGCCTCATATGTGAAAATTAGTTGTGCATCTTCGTCTCGTTCTTTCGCATGTTTTTTAGTCAGGCTATCTTTCGGAAAGAACCGGGGTGGCCTGTTTTCTTATGCTAAATTCCTCCTCTGTGACATTCCTGATCACTGCTTTCATTTCATCAGTAGGCTTTTCCAAACAGCTTGAAAAAATGTGCCTCCTTTTGCATATGTATAGAAGGAATGAAATTCTTAAAGGCAAGATGAAAGGAGCTTCCTATGCAAAATAAGCTTTATGCCAAAGACGTTGCCGCTTATCCGTCCTACTTTTGTGCAACAAGAGACGATCCGGCCCCTCTCTTTACAGCTGATGCATTTTTCGACGGGCAGATTAAACAAATCAGCCTCGAAGGTTATCAGGGAAACTGGGTCGTCCTCTTCTTTTATCCGAGCGATTTTACATTCGTCTGACCGACGGAATTAGCAGCGGTCGCTGCTGTTCATGATGATCTGAAAGCGCTGAAAACGGAAGTGGTCGCGATTAGTACTGATAGTGTCTATGCCCATAAAGTGTTTAAGGAAACCTCATCATCGTTGCGAAATGTTGCCTATCCGCTTGTAAGTGATCGTACTCAGGAGATTAGCCGTGCTTATCGCGTCTTGGATGAACAGACGGGAGAGTCATTTCGGGCAACTTTTATCATAAGCCCTGAGCAAATCATTTTCGCAAAGCATATCTATCCGAAGGAAATAGGCAGAAACATTCCGGAAATTGTGCGGTTAATTCAAGGAATTCAGTTTGCGCAGCAAACAGGTCAGGGAGTGCCTGCGAACTGGTTGCCCGGTAATAAAGGTATACAGCATAATGATGATGAGATCGGCAGGATATAAGAAAAATTGAGCGGGTTCGTTCTCTTAGTTTCGGGATCAATAAGAAAGGCGACATAGGCCCAAGCTCCAGTGCGAATTTTTGATCTTTCGGTTATAATGACATTAACGTATCAACATTTTCACCATGAGAATACCATTAAGAAGGGATGGTATAATGGATTTCGCTTCGATTGTGTCAGAAGATAAAATTCGCAAAGCATACGAAAATGGGGAGTTCGATCATCTACCCGGATTTGGCAAACCGCTGCCACGGGATGATGCCGCCGCAGTCCCGCCCGAGCTACGAATGGCATACAGAATGCTGAAAAATGCTGGCTATTCCACGGAAGAAAATCGCCTTAAGCAGGAAATGCTGTCACTCGAGGACCTCATAAAGAGCTGTGAAAACGACGAAGAAAAAGAGCAGCTGCAAAAAAAGCTGAATGAAAAAATACTTCGCTTCAACAGCATGATGGCAAAGCGACGAGCCAACACAAACTCGAACATGTTCAAAAATTATGAACAAAAAATCAACAGCAAGCTTTTTTAGCTGAATACGAAGCAGTCAGGTTACAATGGCCTGGCTGTTTTTTTTAGTGCTCAAAAAAGAAAAGTCCAAATGAAGTAAATATCCAGTTACATATGCCCTTTTTTCACGGTTCTCACGTTAAACTGCCCATCACTTGAATCGTTATTAAGGATGATGGTCAATTTTTCACGCTTGCCAGTATTGAGCGGCACTTCGACTTGAAGTACGATCTCATATAGGATCCCCGGTTTCATTTCCTCCGATGATTCAGGGAGTGCCTCTTTATTAATACTGATAATTGTTGCATTCTCATACTGTGGAAATCTGTTTTGATAAGTTTCTATAATCGATTTGGAAATTTGTTCATGAAATTGTTTCACTAATACCTCTTCCATAAGCTGACTGTTCACCCCTTCTCCATCGGCAGTGCTCACAGCAATTATATTGATCAAGGCCGCAATAAGAAATACGTATATGAGCTTTCTCATCCAGGACCATCCCTTCTTACTTCAACTTATTGTTCATATCGTTTCACAAAAAGATGCGATTATTCGGGATTTAGAGAGTCGTTCTGTCGCGCAGTGACATCTGTTCTGCTTTCATGCAGCGCTTCCTGCGAATCAAACATGAGCAAAAGGGCGGATATACCGAATTCTCTAAAATGAATAGCAATTATAGCCGCGGATTATCCGAGTCACCAATCGATGATTTGCTTTCGCGGATATATTTGGAGATTCGCGGATATATGAAGTTTTTCGCGGATATATTGGAAAAATCGCGGATATATCAAATTTTTCGCGGATATATAGGAAAAAATCGCGGATATATGAAGTTTTTCGAGGATAAGATGGCAAGGATCGCGGATCAGATGACATCGATTGCGGATGAATGCTGATCCGACCGCGAATATGTGAACGAGCAGTCGCGAAAAAATTCCGTTCTATCACGATTGGAAGAGCATCTATCGACGAAAATCCTATTCTGCCGCGCTAAATTCTGCTAGGAAGCGTTTGCAGCGCTGCAACCTAGTTTTTGCGGGTACAGCTGCAAAAAAAATTAATGTTTATTTTCCCTTAAAAAACAAGAAAAAATGTCGAAATAAAGGGAAATGGCTAATTTTAAGTCTTTTCAAACGGAGATTGGCAGCAAAGAGCTAAAAAAGTATGAGATAAGACAGGTGAATGATTCATGGACAAAACGTCGTTAATTGGTGTGATATTGGGAATTATTGCGGTAGGGGTCGGAATGGTATTGAAGGGTGTAAGTGTTGTAGCACTTGCTAATCCTGCCGCAATTTTAATTATTTTGATTGGAACGGCCTCAGCCGTCATTATTGCTTTTCCAACTGATGAAATTAAACGCCTCCCGAAGCTTTTCGGAGTGATATTTAAAGAACAGACTCTTGTCAATACGGTTGAACTGATTCGGATGTTTTCTGATTGGGCGCAGCTTGCCAGGAAGGAAGGCTTACTCGCTCTTGAAGCGAAAACAAATGAAATAGAGGATTCTTTTTTAAGAAGCGGACTTTCGCTTGCAGTTGATGGACAAAGCGCTGATTATATTAGAGATGTGCTATCAGAAGAAATCGAAGCGATGGAAGAAAGGCACCAGGCCGGAGCGAGTATTTTTACTCAGGCAGGCACTTACGCTCCAACGCTCGGAGTTTTGGGAGCGGTTGTCGGGTTAATCGCAGCATTGGGCAATATGGCGGATATAGATGCGCTCGGACATGCTATCAGTGCAGCCTTTGTAGCAACTTTACTCGGTATCTTCACGGGTTATGTTTTATGGCATCCTTTCGCGAACAAATTAAAACGCAAGTCTAAGCAAGAAGCGAAGATAAAATATATGATGATCGAAGGGATTTTGTCCATTTTGGAAGGTGAAGCACCGAGGGTTATCGAACAGAAACTTGCCTCATTTCTTCCAGCTGGTGAAAGGAAGATCTTTCTGGAAGAGAGCAGTGTGAAGGCGGATGAGTAAGCGCAAAAAAAGGCATCTTCATGAAGATCATATGGATGAGAGCTGGTTAATTCCTTATTCAGACCTGCTCACCCTTTTGCTGGCGCTGTTTATTGTTTTGTTTGCCATGAGTTCAGTCGACGCCAAGAAGTTTGAGGCGCTTTCCAAAACTTTTAATGAGGTTTTTAACGGCGGAACGGGGGTCATGGAGTTTGAAAGTCAGAGTCCGGTTCCCGAAGGTCGCATGGACGCGGCTGAGGAGTCGGAAAAGGATCAACAAAAAAAGAAGCAACAAGAAGAAGATAAAAGCAGTGCTGCCGACAATTTAGATCAACAAGAATTGGAAGAGATTCTCCGGAAGGTAAATGCTTATATCGAGGCAAACAATCTAACAGAAGTATTACAAGCTTCTCTGACGGATGAAGGTCTGCTGGTTTCGATTCGAGACAATGTCTTTTTCAGCTCAGGAAGTTCAGACGTAAGGGCAGAGGATAGACAGATTGCCAACGAAATTGCCGCTTTGCTTGTGATGGACCCACCCCGCAATATTATTATCAGCGGGCATACTGATAATATTCCGATTCAGAATTCACAGTTCTCATCAAACTGGGAGCTAAGTGTGATGCGTGCTGTTAATTTCATGAAAATTGTTTTAGAAAATAAACAACTTGATCCGCGCTGGTTTAGTGCGAAAGGATTTGGTGAGTTCCAGCCCGTCGCGCCAAACGATTCTGACGTAGGCAGGGCCAAGAACCGACGTGTTGAAATTCTTATTTTACCAAGAAATGCAGGTTAAGCTAACAGGCTTAACCTGCATTTCTATTTATAAGAGCTTAAAAAGTTTTGTACAGATGTAAAACAAATGTTTATAATTGAAACAAAAGTCTGAAAGGTGATGGGGGAAACAAACGTGAATGAAAAAGAGTCGTTAATTTTACATTTAGTAAAAGAAGACCCGTTTATCTCGCAAATCGACCTGGCTGAACAGACGGGTCTATCACGTTCTGCTGCAGCCGGTTATGTTTCTTCGTTAATAAGACAAGGGAAAATTCTCGGTCGGGCGTACGTTTTACCGGATGAAAAAGAAGTTATCTGCATTGGCGGTGCCAATGTGGACCGGAAGATTCAGGTGATTGATAAGCTGGAATACGGCACCTCCAATCCAGGATACAGTTCGCAGTCATGCGGTGGAGTTGCCCGAAATATTGCCGAGAATCTGGGCAGGATCGGGATCGATGCGGCGCTTATGACTGTCGTCGGTGACGACCATCAGGGGCAATGGCTTTTGGATTATACAAAAGCTTTTGTCGATATTGGCCCTTCTCAGCAAATATCAAAAAAGACGACGGGCACCTATACCGCTGTGCTCGAGAGGGACGGAGAAATGGCGGTCGCGCTTGCTGACATGTGCATTTATGACGCAGTGAGCATTGAAATGATTGAAAAGAAGTGGGGGTATCTGGCTTCTGCCGAGCTGGTCATCCTTGATACTAATTTTCCGGCAGACGTATTAGCTCATACGATTAAACGCTGCGAAGAAGAGTCGATTCCACTTTGTATCACGCCAGTGTCATCAGCAAAGGTAAAAAAACTTCCCCGGAATTTAAGCGGAGTAACCTGGCTTATTGCCAACCAGCGCGAGGCAGAGGCTTTATCAGGTGTGAAAATTCAAAATGAAGGCGACTTTTTTAAGTCTGCTGAAGCGATCCTGGAAAAAGGGGCTAAAAAGGTTGTTATTACCCGGGGAGACAAAGGTCTTGTATATTTTTCCAAACAAGGTGAAGCGGGCGTGCTCTTGCCGCCAAAAGTGGCGGTCGACGATGTAACAGGTGCAGGAGACTCGCTCGTCGCCGGAATTGCATATGGCCATTTGAAGGGATTGAACATAAAAGACGCCTGCAAAATAGGCATGACATGTTCGCAGATAACATTGCAATCCCATGAAACAGTTAATCCCGCTTTAAACCATACTAGTCTTCAGGAAGCGTTCAAACAATTTTTTAAATAAGGGAGAATGTACAACATGTTAGAAAACGTATTGGAATACGCAGCAGAGGTTTTGGAAGCAAGAAAACGCAATTTGCCAATTGTTGCATTGGAGTCGACGATTATTTCACACGGAATGCCATATCCACAAAATGTAGAAACAGCAAAAGAGGTAGAAAGTATTATCAGGAAAAACGGCGCTGTTCCGGCGACGATTGCAATTCTAAATGGAAAAATTAAAATTGGCTTATCAGAAGATGAACTCGAGTTTCTGGCGAAAAGCAATGATGTGGCGAAGGCAAGCCGCCGCGACCTTCCATATCTTGTATCCAATCGTAAAAATGGAGCAACGACAGTGGCTGCAACGATGATTTGTGCAAGTCTGGCTGGAATTGAAGTATTCGTCACAGGCGGTATTGGCGGTGTACATCGCGAAGCAGAGACGACAATGGATATCTCAGCGGATCTTCAAGAGCTTGCACAGACGAATGTTACCGTCGTGTGCGCGGGGGCAAAATCGATTCTGGATATCGGACTAACTCTTGAATATCTGGAAACGTTCGGAGTTCCCGTTGTCGGTTACCAAACTGACCGTCTGCCGGCCTTCTATACTCGAACAAGCCCGTATAGTGTAAATTTCCGTGTCGACGATCCGGATCAGGCTGCACAATTGATTCGTACTAAATGGGAGCTTGGGCTGGATGGCGGGATTGTAATCGCAAATCCGATTCCGGAGCGGGATGCATTAGATGAAACATTCATTAATGAGGTGATTGAAGCGGCGCTCTCGGAAGCAAAGGAAAATAACGTGGCAGGCAAGGACGTAACTCCATTTCTGTTAGGGAAAGTAAAAGAATTAACAAAAGGCTCAAGTCTCATTGCCAATATTGCACTTGTAAAGTATAATGCAGATATCGGGTCCCGTATCGCAGTGAGTTTATTGAAATATACATAGTAGATCAGCTCTTAAAAGGGGGCTGATTTTTCCCGTTTATAATGATAAAGAAGCAAAAAACAAGAAGACTTAACAGTGAAAAAGAACTAATCATACACCCACGCATTCAATCAATCGTTAGCAAAATAATTCGACGATAATTTCGTTAAACTTACAGAAATTCATCTTTAAACCTACCAAAAGTTAACATTTTCATAATAACTTACGTGGAAATAGAAGAAAGCTGTAGAATAATGGCTTTTTTTGAACGAAAATGAGAATGGCCTGCATTTTTCATATGACAAATAATAACACCGTAATAGTAAAGAAGTAGATAAAATAATACCTAAGTATTAGAAGAGGATGGATCAGGTCCAGAAAAGGGCAAACCTATTGAAAGATGGGGACGCAAAGTCGCGGGTCTAAGGTCTTGGAAGCATTTTCAGGCTAGGACGGCTGGGTTGCCTGGAATACGAAATGTATTTTAGGGGGAGTCATGTTGGCAGGCGTAAAAGAAAGCTTTGACGAAATCGATCTGGAATGGATGCTGCTGATTATTGAAGCGAAGGAGCTAGGACTCAAAAAAGAAGATATCCGAAATTTTCTTAATGATCATTTTATGAGGGAAGTTGCTGTTGAAAATCGCTAAAAATGAAGAATCAGGAACATGCCGGAACAAACCAGCAATATTCTGCAATAGAACCAATGGACGCTCTCTGTAAATTTCGATAGCTATTTCTTTAATTGAAAAACGAACAGTTATTTAAAATGTAAACAGTATTATTCGTTTGCCACGGAATACTCCCGGGTTATTAAGACCATTAGATTCGTTTTTCGGTTTAGCTTAGCACATTGTGAAATTTACTCAAATACATAAATAAAAAACCTGTTATGAAAAAAACAGGTTTATTTTTTATTAATTCTCCATTTATTAAACTCCAAAAATTCACGGAATTGATCCTTCGTAACCCCGGAGTTCATTGCCTCTTTCACGAGGTTCATCCAATCGGAATCAAGCTGTTCTTTATTAGGCTGTTCATTGATTAAGGTATCAACAGGAACTCCCAGTACAGACGATATTTTTTCAAGAAACTGTATGGACGGGTTTCTTTGTAAATTGCGCTCCAAGGAGCTTAAATAGGATTTAGCAACACCTGCTTGATCAGCCAGTTCAGAAAGTGACATCTTCTTTTCCTGACGGATTTTTTTTACCCGATCACCAATCATCCAGTCTCACACACCTTACATAAGTTTTCTATAATAACAAAGCCGAATTCATCGGTTTCATATAAAGAACATCCTGTATTTTATATCTACCACTATATATTATCATATATTATAACGGCTAACCCGAAATGGACAACATATGTTTGAGTCAAGCATTTGTTGGCGGAATTTATTTCCACCTAAAACGTGTAAGCGGATTCAT
>NZ_PGVC01000001.1:0-90863 GCF_002860225.1 Bacillus sp. V33-4 | reverse complement strand
ACGGCTACGCCATTATCTGGATGAGAAGGGAAATAATTCTCCTACAAACATTTTACTCATACGCTATAATCATCTTCCTTTTCGACATAAGGGTCATGTTCATATGCAGGGAGATCGCCGAACTTCGTCATGATTCCTTCTTCATCAAGCTGCTGTTCATAATCGTTATGTTGCTTATTATGCGGATAAACTGTAATGTTTTTCCCCTCAATATCGTTTCCAATAAAGTTTTCGTAATCTTCAACATAACCAATATTTTCGTTGTGCTCGTTGAATAAAGCATCCTGGTCTTCAGGAACATCGTAAAAATCAGACGGTGATGAAGAGTTTCCAAAAGCCGCTACTTCCTGCCATGTATCCTCCGCATCGAGAACAACATTTTCCTCTCGTTCATCTAAATCATATTTTCCAAATGGAGGTCTAAGGACTTCTTCCTCCACAGGCCTGTCATCCGAAATCGTTCTGTCAGGCGTGTGTTCAATGCAAAAGGTTGTTTGTGGAATCGCTTCGAGACGTTCGATCGGTATTTCCTTACCGCAAACTTCACACAGTCCGTAGGTGCCATTCTCTATCGCCTGGATCGCTTTTTTGATATTGCCGAACTGATATTCCAAATGATCGTTCAGCGCGATATCTTTTTCCCTTTCAAACAGCTCGGTTCCTTCATCACCTGGATGGTTATCATAAGCTGAAAGCTCAATCGATGTTTCGCGGTTCAGGTTACTTTTTAAATTAAAATGATCATTCGTTTTAAATTGCCACTCAATGTCTTTCTTCGATTGTTCCAGATCTGCTTTTAGTGCCGCAATTTGGTCTTTTTCTAACAAAGTACACACCCCTTTCTTACTGATGTTTTTTTTATTATTCGTTAATAGTCCTTCGTTGATTATAGGTAAAAAGTGTATATAACTTCGTACCTCTTTGACATTTAATGGCTGGAATCATCGCTGAGCTCCCTGTAGAAAATAAGTTAAAGACATTCGAAGGAGGACGACATCGTGAAAAAAGACAACGAACAGAGCTCAGCGCTCGCAGGTAAATTTTACGAGGAAAAAGATTATCACCGCAATGATGAAGTGTCAATTGGACTGGCTACTACGCATGAACAAGTAAGCGATAATTATATGGGAGAAAGTGTCCCTCCACAAGGAGATCAGCCGCCAATTCCAAGAACCGGAAACAGGGGGGACGGGGAGAATACAATTTAATTTCATAAAAGACCTTGTCAGCCAGTTTCAAATTGTAGATATTTGTGTTGCTGAGTATACTTCTTCCTAAATTTAAGCAGGTTATTTTTTTCCTTTATCGAAAGAAATAGTAGGACTGTTTTAAAACGATTAGGAGGGATGTTGGATGGCAGAAAAATATCCGGTTTTAGAAGGAGCTGAACCCTTTTATTTTGAAGGAAACAAGGTCGGTATCTTAATTTCCCATGGATTCACTGGGTCAACCCAAAGCATGCGCCCGCTTGGAGAAGCATACGCGAAAGCTGGCTACACAGTTTGCGGGCCAAGGCTCAACGGACATGGAACCCACTATGAAGAAATGGAGACAACAACCTACGCGGATTGGATCGCATCCATCGAAGAAGGCTATCAGTGGCTCAAGGAGCGCTGCGACACCATTTTTGTCACTGGTTTGTCAATGGGCGGCACACTTACTTTATACTTGGCTGAAAAATACCCTGACATAAAAGGGATTATTGTGATCAATGCAGCGATTGAAATTCCCGATATGGAAGCCGTCCAACATGCAAATGTGCGATTTTTGGATGCAATTGGGTCGGATATTAAAAATCCAAACGTCAAAGAGCTTGCGTATGAAAAGACTCCGGTTAAATCAGTCCGGGAAATCGTGAAATTGATGGAAATTGTAAAAAATAAGCTCTCGCAAATAACATGTCCGGTATTGATATTTGTTTCGGAGGAGGATCATGTCGTTCCGCCCGGCAATTCGCAAATCATTTACGACCAGGTATCCTCCCCGGTTAAAAAAATGATCGAATTAAAAAACAGCTATCATGTCGCTACTCTTGATTATGATCAAGACGTAATTATTGACGAAACACTTGTATTTATTGATAAAGCGCTTAAGTAACTTGCTTTACTTTGGAGTAATCGAAAGAGCGGGAACAGCTTCGCTCTTTCCTCTTCCTTATTATTCCCTGATTTTTAAGCCCTGACAAAAATTGATTGCACATCAATTATTTTAAAGGAGTTGAAAATTCCTCGTGCACTACTTTACTATAATCACATCCACATTCCCTTTAATCTTTCCGTGCTTTGAAATGACATGAACAACAAATATACCTTCCCCAGGATAGTACTCCACATCAGAAACGGTAAAAGAATACTCAGAGTATCGACTGACATAGTCCTTGACGATATCTTTACTTTCAATCCGCGCTACAGGGTTCTCAGGATTTCCAGAGTTCGGAAGGAGCGGTTAATCAATGATTACCACTGAGAAATCAGGTATTGTCGAATTTAGAAATCAACGGGATATTATTGCTGACCGTAAAAAGAAAACTGAGCAAGAATACCGGGAATTACAAAAACGCGTAGGCAAGATCATTAATCATAACTACCAGCTTGTTCAAAGTTCAATATCTGACAAATAAAAAAGTGTATAAATCGAGGAAGCAAACTCTATGTATTGCTTCCTCTTTTATTTTTTTCGCAATAATTGATCGGCTCTTTTTCTTATTGATTCGTGCTCTGCTATGATCTCTTGTCTACGCTTTTCAAGTTTTTCTTTTCTATTTTCTAAATTGATTGGTTTTGCTACAGATTTAAAATCTATTAATTTTCCCATTATGTCACCTCATTTCAGATTCTGCCCTTATTTAATTTTATCATTCCATAAAAGATACAATAGCTGCTTAGAATTTAGAACAGAAATGTTAAAAACGAATTTAATCTTATTAAGTTTCAACTTTCAGCTTTGAGTACAAAACAGATCATTTTTTCTCAAAAAAGAGGACAAGGCTACCTAAGCAGCTTGTGAGAGACTTTTCAATTTGCTTTTTCCAATACAATACCTGCTTAATTTCAAATGAAATCACTTTCCCTATAATAGGCCTCCTCTGTTTTATTCATAAGAATGACCCTTGACCTCGTTAACGACAATGAACCGCTATATTAAAACGGCAGTTCACGGACTTTATAGTTTATTCCAAGTTCGTCATACCAACTATTTAAACCAGTCCACAAATTTTCACAAAGCTGGTACACATGCTGCTTATCATCCAGCCTTCCTGCCATAATTGCCTGCGCAAGCTCGTTATATCCGGAAGGCTTCGACTTCAGCTTCATTGATTCCTCAAAAGTTCGCGCTCTGGTAGAGTAGTATTGCCTATTGGCCAGTCCGATCAGTTTGGCTGTTTGCCACGCTAAATCTAATGCAGCCAGAGGAAGATAATTAAAGTTTTTAGATTGATAATTATTTCGTATTTTGCCGATTGTTTCATACGGTTCCCAGATCATAAATTCCCGCATTGTTTCTTTAATGGCTGAGCTCGAAACCTGAAAGGGAAGTTGTTTGATTTCTTCAAATAAGTGATGCGGGTCATACACTGTAAGGATATGAATAAAGGAACCCGCTTTAATTGGCCATGAGTCACCAACCTGTTGCGCTTTTTTAAACATTTCATTTTTTTGAATAGTATCGATTTCTATTTTGAAGTCGCCGTAAATGAACTCATGACCTTTTATGTCAATTCCATCTTCTGTTATGACATGCATTTCGATATCCGAATATGGTCCGTCCTTTTCCTGGCCTATCGAGCCATATACACCGATAGCCAGTATGTCTTCCCCGTATTTGCTTAATAATCTTGCTTTTATGCTGCTGATCATTTCTATCTTTTCTTCTCTTGATGTATAGGCTGGATATGGAAGCATCGTATTCCCCCTTTCCTACATATTTCTTTTTCCGATGAAGTCTTTCCTTCAAAATTTTCATAAAAAAATATGTTTTCATCATGGAAATGTATATATTAAAAGGGTTTTAGCTATCGTCTAAAGAAATGAAAGTTTAGATAAAAGTGAAAGGAGTGGTATTGGTGTTTAAGGTCGGCAGCATTTTTATCCCAGTTACGGATATGGAAAAGTCAAAGAAGTGGTATGAAACGAACTTAGGGGTTATAAAAGTCGATGAATGGAAAGAGGAATTAGAACATCGAGTTGGGTACTTCAGCAGAGATCATGATCCAATACTATTTTAAAGAAGACAAAATCCCCTTGAAAGGGGATTTTGTGGGTGCTGCTACAGCTTAAAACACCTTTTTACTATCCCGTTCTTCTTTTAAGAGTTCAACCGCTTCACGGAAGCGTTGGGAATGGACAATTTCCCGTTCCCTTAAAAATCGTAAGCTATCATTTAAGTCCTCGTCATCCGACATATCAATAAGCCACTGGTATGTAGCTCTCGCCTTTTCTTCCGCGGCAATATCTTCATAAAGGTCAGCGATCGGGTCACCTTTTGCCTGAATATATGCAGCTGTAAATGGGACTCCTGCCGCATTATGATAAAATAAAGCAGAATCATGGTTGGCATAATGATCCCCAAGGCCAGCGTCTCTTAATTGCTCAGGTGTCGCATCTTTTGTCAGTTTATAAACCATTGTCGCAATCATCTCAAGATGGGCAAATTCCTCCGTGCCAATATCCGTGAGGAGGCCAATCACTTTGTCCGGGATCGTATAGCGCTGATTTAAATAGCGCAATGCCGCTGCCAATTCTCCGTCAGCACCCCCATACTGCTCGATTAAGTACCTGGCAAGCTTTGGATTACAAGTACTGACCTTTACCGGATATTGAAGTTTTTTTTCGTAAATCCACATCATTGTATCCTCCTTGTTATCCTATACTTGCCATGGCCACGGCCCTTTTCCCCAGCTCCAATTCGCATCCGTGTAGCTGTTTCCAAACTGCTGGAGGGGGCCAAACTTCGCCTCAAACGCCCTCTTCATCTGTTTACTGTATAGTGTGTACTGATTAAATTGCTGCATAGCCTGGTGATCTTCCTGATGTGTATCCAAATAAAGACTCAATTCCACAAGCACAAAATCGACAGCCTGAATTTGTTCTAACGATTGATAATATTCACGAGGCAGCTGGTTCACTCTCGCTCCCTCCCTTTTGTTTCATACGGGTTATTGTAATAATCCCAAAAAACCGGCCATAAAGTTCCCTTTTTTAATGCTTCATGCGCGGAGAATTGTTGAAGATTGGCGGGCTGAAATCCCAGATAGATATGTGGAGGCGTCGAGTAAAATTTTACCCCGATAGGTCTGCAAGGGTCATATACGCTATGAAAGGGACGGTACGCTTTTAAGCGTGAAAACGTTTGTTGCTGTTGGTCAGTCAATCGATACACCTCTTTTCAAAATGTCCTTTTTACTGAACATATTCGCCGTCTGGTTGTCCTGATGACAGATAAATATATGCTAAATCAAAGTGGAGCCCGCGAAGCAAATATACTTCCGTCAGCCTTCATTTTTTATGCAGATATCATCAGCCCAGTAGAAGTATAGAGAAAATAATGTGGGGAAGAATACTCTAAAATTACGAAAGGAGATGATCTTGGTGACAAAAGAAAGAAAAGATGACGCATCCTCTATTGGTGAGGAACTAGGTGAGCATGAACCAAAAGATTTAAATGGTCTCGACCCGGATCGGAGTCTTATGTCTGTTAATTTTGCTACCACTGAAAATCCTTATTTTAGTGAACATCGAAACTTAGATTCTAAAGGGCAGTCTGAACCATGAATCTGCAATGGTCCGAATTAAACCGTCCAAGTCGTTGAATTTCTTGTAATCGTCAACATAACAACACCCCTCAAAGAAACAAGGGGTGTTTGTTCTAGGGATAAACCTATAATTTTCTTGGGTTAAATCTGATTAAAACCTGGCTATATTTTCATCCTTCTCTCCAATTTACCTAAACTGATGTCGGCCAGGATCGCGATGAGACAAGCTGGTATCGCCCCCACATATATGCGGATGTCATTGCGCGAGTTGATTCCGGAGAAGATTTCACGACCCAACCCGTCTCCCCCCACGAACGGGGCAAGTGTTGCTACGCCGACCGCGATGACAGCGGCTATACGCAAGCCGGCCATTATAAACGGCATCGCAAGCGGAAGCTGGACTTTTGTCAATAACTGAACATATGTCATACCGATCCCGCGCCCGGCTTCTGTGATCGAGGAATTCACCTGCTGGAGGCCTACATACGTATGGCGAATGATTGGCAAGAGCGAATAGAGAAACAGGGCCGCAACGACTGTATAAAATCCAAGGCCAAAATACAGCATAAGCAGAGCCAACATGGCTAAACTAGGGATAATTTGAATGATGTTGGCAATGGATAAAATAACAGGAGCAAGCTTTGAATAGCGGCTGCAGAGGATACCTAGGAAGGTTCCAACAATCAGAGCTGCTCCTACTCCGATGGCCACCATGAGCAAATGCTGACCGGTGTAAACAAGCAGGAGGTCAAAGTTTTCTGCCATGTAAGTAAATAGTTCTTGTAAAAACGTCATTTTTTCCACTCCGTCTATTTATTTAGGAGGCCTTTTTCTTTTAAAAATTCTCTTGCGACTTCCCGTTCATTGCGGTTGTTTATATCTACTTCATAATTAAGCCGGGTGATTGTTTCTTCATCTATCTCACCGACAAGCTCATTCATGATTTTTTCTAACTCCGGATTCTTTTCTAAAACCTCATTTCTGGCGACCATGGAAGCTCATAAGGAGGAAAAAAACGTTTGTCATCCTTTAATGTTTTTAAATCGAATTCTATCAGTCTCGGATCAGTGGAGTAGGCAAGAACGACATCCACCCTTTGATTGGCAACTGCTTCATATACGAGATTAATATCCATCGCATACGCGTTTTGAAAATCAAATCGATAATGTTTAATGAACGCCGGATAACCATCGTGTTTTCGTTCCTTCCATGACGAATCTACGCCAAATTCCATATCTGATTGAAACTCTTTTAAATCTGAAACGTTTTCGAGACCCTTTACTTTTGCTACATCTTCTCTGACAGTTAATGCATACGTATTTTCCCAGCCCAATGGATCAAACCATGTAAAATCATAGTATTTTTTGAAGCCTTCCTGTGCCTGTTGAAGTACAGATTCTCGATCAGTGGTTTGCTTAACAGGGAAAAAGTTATTAAAAATAATACCTGAATACATCAGTGCCATATCCAAATCATCCCGGCTCATCGAATTCAGGATCATCGGAGTTGACAGCAAATCGGGGATAATGTCTACGCTTATATCTGTTCGATCTTCAATCAGCTCTTTGTAAATGGCTGCCATGATTTTCGTTTCGGTGTATGTCGCTGCTCCAATTCGAATCGTGTCTTGGGAGCTGCAGGATGATAATAAACCGAGCGATAACATTAACACTGCAGCCCATACTTTTATCGGTTTTAACATATAGTCTCCTTGTTCTCTTTTCTTTTTTTAGGCCCGCGCTTGCTCTGCTTTTCTGCTGACAAAGCCGAGTACTGCATCGACAATCAGTGCTAAAATAATTGCACTGATCGTTCCTGTAAATATAAGAAAGTTATCGTTATTTGCCATCCCGCCAATAATTAAGTCACCTAGTCCCCCGGCCCCAATTAAAGCAGCCAAGGTGGTCCAGCTGATAATGTAGACGGTTGTGAGCCGAACGCCGGAAAGGATAAACGGAAACGCCAGTGGCAGTTCGATTTTCCATAATCGCTGCATCTGGCTAAAACCAATTCCCCGGGCGGCTTCGATCATGCTTTCA
This sequence comes from Bacillus sp. V33-4, assembly GCF_002860225.1. Taxonomy (NCBI): domain Bacteria; kingdom Bacillati; phylum Bacillota; class Bacilli; order Caryophanales; family Bacillaceae; genus Bacillus; species Bacillus sp. V33-4. The sequence goes on along the minus strand of NZ_PGVC01000001.1, from coordinate 83,072 downwards.
TCGACCTCTTTAATACCGGAATAAGTGTTGCGGAGCAAAGGGAGAAGCGAATATAGAAATAGAGCAAAAACGGCCGGCTTTAATCCGATCCCGAAGAGTGGAATCAGCATCGCCAGCAGCGCTATCGTTGGCACTGTTTGAAAAATATTAATGATGCCGAACACCAGCGAAGTCAGCCGACCCTCTTTTAAACGGGTCAGAAAAATTCCTGTCGTGATCGCAACAAGACAGCCAAATAGAACGGCCAGAGCCACGATTGTCAGATGCTCCCCGGAGCGAGCCAGTATATCCGGGAACCGCTGCTGCAAGAAGCGCAAGTAATTTTGTAACAGTTCCATTTACATCACCTCATCATCGATCGGGAATACTTCTGCCATTAGGCGTACCATGCTGCCACGGGTGATGATCCCAACAAGCTTTTGTTCTGTTGTCACTACAGGCACGTAGGGAAGATTATGCTGGCCCATATAATCCAGGGCAACGGTAAAGGGGATATTTGGTTCAACAGTATATGTGAAAGGTTGCATTACGTCCTGTAACGTTTTCGTTTCGTCACGATACTGACCAAGAACATTTAAAATCGGGGCGTAGCCCAACATTTTCGATGGTCAACGATAATGAGCGAATCGACTCTCCGTTGTTCCATTATTTTTAAAGCCGCTGCCAGTCCGCGCTCTGGATAAGCCGTTGCCGGGTTATTTACCATCACTTCATTTACGGTTGGTATCTCCATCTGCTCCTTCAACCGGCTTTTCCCGATAAACTCTTTTACAAATTTATTTGCAGGGTGTCGCAAAATAAAATCCGGTGTGCCGACCTGGATAACCTCTCCACCCTTCATCAAAACGATATTGTCAGCAATTTTGATCGCTTCATCCATGTCATGAGTGACAAACACTATCGTCTTTTTCAAGTCCTCCTGGACATTCAGTAACTCATTTTGCAACTGTTCCCTGCTAATCGGATCCAAAGCACTAAACGGTTCATCCATTAGAATAATCTCCGGTTCAGCGGCAAGCGCCCGGATAACGCCAACCCGCTGTTGCTGTCCGCCACTAAGTTCGCGGGGTTTCCGGTTGCGGTAAATATCCGGGGCTAAATTAACCATCGAAAGTAGTTCATTTACCTTAGATTGCGTTTTATTTTCGTCCCATTTTAATAATCTCGGCACAGCCGCAACATTATCTGCGATTGTCATATGAGGAAACAACCCGATGCTTTGAATGACATAGCCTATTTTCCGGCGTAAAACGACTGCATTCATCTTTGAAACATCTTGATGATTGATATAGACCTGCCCTTCAGATGGTGCAATCAACCGATTGATCAATTTCATCGTTGTTGACTTTCCGCAGCCGCTCGGCCCGATAAAAACGTGTATTTTTCCTGCTTCCAATTCCAAATCAATATTTTTCAATGCTTCAAATCCATCATTGTATCTTTTCGATACATTTCTAAATCGTATCATGAATGTCCCCCATATCTAGCTAGTTAGTAACTTAGCTACTATTACCCTATTTGAAAAATATAAAACGACTAAATACCTATTTTGATTTTTCTTATTTTCAAGTTGCAGTATTGGAAAATCTGTCTGACATCGTTCTCCCGTGTTTGAACTGCGGCTTGCTGACAAGCATTATTGCCATCTATAATGCTTAGCATATGTATCCTGATTGTAATTGTATCTTCCATTGCGTCGGTCTATAAGAAAGCGCAAGCGCTCGAAAAAGCCAAAAAGGACCTCAGCAAAGGTCTGCCGATAATGATCCGGCAGACCTCTGTTATATACTCATTTGATTTTTCCAACTCCCAGATATTCTAATGCCTGTTGTACGGAAGCCATCTTCCTGGTTCCAGACAAATTGACACCAAGCTCTACCGCGGTTTGGGCAAGTTTCGGCCTTATTCCCGTAATAATTGCTTCGACTCCAAGCAACCCCATCACGGCACTAATTTTCAGCAGATAATCGGTTACAAGTTCATCAAAATTATATATACCAGAAAAATCAATAATTAAATATGTAATATGGCGTTTTTGAATTTTTGATGGGAGAACTTCCAGCAACTGTTTGGCCCGATCCGAATCAATAGAACCAACGAGGGGCAGAACAGAAATCCCATCCAAAACCGGCACTATCGGGGCGGATACTTCATTAATTTCTCTTTTATGCTGCCTCTCTTCTTCTTTTCGTGTTGTGATATCTCTAAGAGTCGATTGCACTGCTCTTTTATCCCCGAATAAGACAGGATGGCAGTACAATTCAACTTCAACAGGTGTACCGTCCATCCTGAAAATCGTTTGCTCAATCAGTTCGCCGGACTTATTTTCTGTCATTGTCGTCTGTATTCTCTCTTTTATCGCAGGTTTAGCGTTCTCTTCAAAAATGTCCAATACACAGGCGCCAATCAATTCTTTTTTAGTGGCTCTTAGAAAATTCGCGCCAGATTGGTTTATATACAAAACTTTATTGTCAGCATGGATAATAATTGTTTCCACTGAGTACTCAATAATCTGGCGATATATTTGTTCATTTTCGAGAATGGTTTGATAGTCTTCACTTAAGGCGTCTTTTTTCAATCATTTCACTCCCTCTATCAAAAGCTAAAATTGTAGAATACCAATGTAGTAGATATAGATTTGCACCGATATCATTCAGTATGAATTGAAAAAATGGGATGGCTCCCGATTACCAAGCAACTCCCTTTTGTTTACCCTATTTGAATATGATTAAGCCTTATTAACAGAATTTACATGGTTTATTTTGAAAATTCTAGCTGTCTCGGCATAATTATTCCAGTGAAGTCCGAATGTGGTAATGGCACCGAGCTATTTAGCTCAATAACCATCAACCGGCTATTTATCGTTATCTTCTTTGCATGATATTTCATCAAATTCGACTATGTAATCGTCAACTTCTTAGCTATATCATCAACTCCGACTGTTTATCGTCAACTCTTGAGATATATCTTCAACTTCGACTAGTTTATCGTCAACTTCGGCTGGTTTATCGTCAACTTTCCAAGATATCTCATCGGCTTCTTTGACTAGTATACGTCCACTGCCACTTTACACCATCAACTTGTAAGTCGGCTATGTGAACAAATAGCGTAGATAGCAACATCCTCCAGATTTTCCGTCTAAATATAGGGTGTACTACAAATCCATCGGGCGGTCATATGCATTTGGGAGCACGCGAACTGAAATAGAGTAAGTCAGTGGAAGTTACATAAAATACCGAATTTACGAACAGAATTCGAAATTTACCGAGCGGAACTCGAAATTTACGAGCTGAATTCGGGATTTACGAGCGGAACTCCGGATTTACGAGCGGAATTCCAAATTTACCGAGCGGAACTCGGGATTTACATTTGCACCTTCATCCTGAACTTTGTAAAGGAGCTTGGAATCCAAGCTCCTGTTGTAATGCTAATGGTTGCTAAGTATTTGATAGCCAAAATTATTGTGGCAGTGTCCCATTTGCGGCCTGGATCATCGCAGGATTCATGCCGGCTCCTGCCTGATTTGCTAATGCTGCTTGATTCATAGCCGCCCCTGCCTGATTTGCTAATGCTGCTTGATTCATAGCCGCCCCTGCCTGGTTTGCTAATGCTGCTTGGTTCATAGCCGTCCCTGCCTGATTCACAGCTGCCCCGGCCCCATTTAAGTTGTCACCCGCAGCAGCGGATTGTCCAGCGTTAGTATATTCCTGGTTGCCACCGTACAAAACGCTGTCAGCTGCACTTGCATTCAATTCGGCTCCCGCGTCGGATCCAGCGGCTCCGGTTGAATTAGCATATCGCTGTGCTCCATCGCCTTCTCCGGAATAACCCGCGTTAGGCATTGGCTGTCCTGGCTGTCCGTTTTGAGCGTTTTGTCCGTTTTGTCCGTTTTGTCCAGCTTGTGCTTGTCCTTGTCCGTTTTGTCCTGTTCGTCCGAAGTATTGAGTCTCAAGAGATTGATCAGCTGGCTGATATCGGTGAAGGAATGTTTTCGCCGTGTGGTTTCTCATCTCTGGTACCTGATATATACCAGCCTCATTCATAAATAAGAAAACTTCATAAGCTTGGTTTGCACAGTTTACAGAACAGTTGATCAATAACTGGCGAAGGTTTGGATCGGCACTTTCCAGAGCTGCCCACATAGAATTTCTCGCAGCATTTTTATGGGCAAGCAACATTGCAGTAGCGATCTCTCCATCACTGTCGACAGCACCCCACTGAGGGATATATAGCGGTGGATTGTTCAAGCCGTATTTAATCTGCTGCGGATCGATCCCTCTTATGTTCGTATTTGGGGGAATCGGAGAAAATCCTCGATAATCGTGCGTGTATGCCACGACCTCATTATAAGAGCGGATCTCTTCTTGCTGGTGGCGAACGATCATGTCCAGCAATCGCGGATTCCTAGTTTGTGTAGCATACATGTTAAAATGCAGGATCATATTGAATTTTTCGAGTAAACACTCATGTACTTCCATTGTTTCATGCGCGCCGTAAGGCATGGGGATCACTCCTTTGGTTTTTTACTAACAAAGACTAATATTTCCCTTTACCTGGCAATTATGCATGGAATTTTTACTTTATTGGACGTAAATAGTAAACACAGCTTGTGACATTTTAATACCCAAAAATATCCCCCCTGATAAAACTGTATAATCTTTTATAGTTCTTTTTAACATAATGTTAACATTTTTGTTAAATTGGCTATCATACTTGCTAAGAAGGAGAATTGGTCTATAGATTCCCATTTTATTTTTTAAGCATAATAAAAACCGCTTTAATTACCAACAAAGCGGTTTTTTTAAAACATGGATTTGGCAAAGCAAAGTCATAAAAAATCATCCAGTTTTCATCTTACTATTCAATTGATCAATCCAATTACGCATAAGACTGTAGTACTTGGGCAGTTTTCCAAAGATTTCAATCGACAGTTCTTCATTATAAGTGTGTACAGTCAGATTACGGTCATCTACCATTTTCAAACTGAGTATTGTTTCTTCTTCAGAAAATGTGCCCACTTCATGAAAAGAACGCATAACACCTTTGGGCGATCCAATATCCAGACCCTCAATATCATATAAAAATTGCTTTCCTGCTTTCCAGCAAGCTTCAAAGCTAAACTCAAACCTTTGAATTGCTGCATCACGTTCAATACTGGAAGGAGTTTCGATTTGTATTACTTCATGAAACGCTTTTAATGCTTTGTTTGCGAGCTGGAGCCGTTCGAGTAATCTCTCCATAAAATTCCCTCTCTCTCCACTTTTTCTTTAAAAACAGGAGCTGCTTTTGATAGATCAACTAAATCAACTTTATAGGGTAACGTTGATTCTTCTATTCTTTCCCGAAGTTCTATCCATTTTACAGCTGGAATCTCTTCTTTTGATTGAAGAGCAATGTCTATATCGGAAGTTCGCTTTTCTTCTTTACGGGCCCATGAACCAAAAAGATATACATTCACAGATATATCACTCATTGTTTTAAAGATTATACCTTTAAGTAAATCCAAATTCCGATCTCTCTGCGATTTCTGATAATCCATGAGGCTCATCCCCTTCAATTAATTCTTTACTTATTTTCATTATAAAACTTATATCCAAAAAATTCATATGCTTTTAAGATGAATATTTCCATACTAACTCTAGGAAATCTCAACTCTTAGGCATCAACCTTTCAAAATTAACTCCTTATTGTTTTTTATTGTAGTAAGCCGCGCAAATGAGCCCAAAATAAGTTGGTGCTTCATAAGAACGGAACTCAACAACACGTTCGTTCTCTGAAATGGCTCCAGCCAGGATTAATGTTTGCCAGATGCCATCGGGTTTGGCTGCCTCGATAAAGTTTGGCTTTTTTCATTTCTTCTCCGAGCTTGATCATATTCCTTCGAGGTTAATCCCATCCGTTCCGGCAAAGTGCCTTTTAACTCGGGGATGATCTCACCGCCGTGAGGAGCGATGCATGCAAAAATAAATGGAATCATTGTTACCCCGTCCTTTTTAAATGTGATATGTAACTAGTTAGCCATATACAGAAAAAATCCTTTCTGAACCCCATTAAAAATTCAATCTTGAACATTACAGAGGACTGCCATTCAAGTATAAACACCATTCATTCGTGGAAAATTCTCCATTTACCACGACCTCCATTGATTTCCTTATGCCCGCTTTGTATTCCCTCATTTATGTAGGAACATAATAAATGAGTGCACTCAAGAATAGCCAAGCATACAAGGACTAAATCTTAACAAAGCAGGTGTCTCAAATTGCAATTATCACCGCGAATTTATCACTCATTTGTTCGGCCAAAATGGATAACAAAAGTATATATTCAGAACAAGCTTCAACGGCAATTTGATTTTACGGATAAAAAAGTTCTCGATTTTGGAGCGGGTACCGGGGCGAACTGTACCTTGTTTTCACCTGTTCATTATTTTGGGATTGACCCTGATACACACAGGATAAACTTTGCCAAACGATTTTACGCGAAATACCGATTTGAAGCGTTTGAGGGGCATAAACTTCCCGTGGACGACAATAGCTTTGATTTTGTTTTAATCATCGCTGTCCTCCACCATATTCCTCCAGAAGCGATCGAAAACTACATCAAGGAATTCAAACGAATATTGAAACCAGAGGGAAAAGTTGTCGTGATCGAACCTTGCTTTTTTGAAAAGTCCCCGATCAGCAATTGGTTTATGAGGTCTAATGATAAAGGCGATTACATTCAAAAGGAAGAAGATTACCTGAATTACTTTACGAAGGAAAATTTCAAATGCAACGTATTAAACAGGTTTAAAAAATGCTTTGTTTATAATGAACTTTATTTTACAGCGTTACTTTAGCTTGCTTGTTTCAGCAATTGCTCCGCCCGCTTTTTCCTGCATTGCAACAAAATAAACAAAAAAGAACAGGCTCTAACGTCAATGCAAACGTTAGAGCCTGATCTTGTGTTGGCCGATATATTCCTTCCCGGTTCCAGAACGAAGAAGTGTGCCGACCATGAGGGAAATAATTCATTATTCTCACCTGATGTAGTTCAAGTTAAGTTCTCTCTAATAGTAAATTTTCATATTCAAGATAAAAACGGCCCAAGTTACCCTTGTTCTTGTATTTCCATGGCTTATTCTTACCGCAATAGTGGATAAAAACGGTGTTGGTTTGGATCCATTGTAAGTCCCTTTTGTTATTGATAATTAATTTGCTTAACTGATAATATCTTGCTTCATAGTTAAAGCGATAACAATCGACAGGAATCACTTTATCCCAATACAGTGCATTCAGTACATCCTGATCAGGTAAAATGAGTTTTCGCTTATTTTTTTTAATATATTGGAAAACATTGCCCAGGATTACTTCGTTTCTAAGTGAGTGCAGGTTCATCAAAAGAACACCGGTATTAAAGTATCCGTGTGCACGGGGTGTGTTTAACCGAAGTTTATTGAATGCACGGGTGATGTGTGAGAAATGCTTATGTTCTGAAGCAACAAAATAAGAATCCCCAAATTCCGTCCAATATAATTCGGATATTGAATTAATGACAACAATATCGGGATCAAGGTAGAGTATTCGCTGCAAATGATTCGGCAATACTTTGTGGGCAGCTAGACGATAATACATTTCAATTGTAAAGTGGCGAAAAGTTGGCAGCCCTGCAAACAACTTTGGGTCAATGGGAGTAGGATGGAGTTTATGCCCTTCTGATTCTACATAATCTTTCAATTCTTTCAGCTGTTGATCCAATATATTTGAGTACACAATGTAAATAGAAAAACTTTCTTTTCCGTTATTCACAAATAGTGATTTTAGCATCACCTTCAAAGGATGAATGTAATGTTCATTGCATGTGACAAGAATATTCATGATAAGATACACACCTTAACGATATTTATAATCTAATCCGAACATGCTACACAAAAAATTCACAAACGTTTCCTTTCTTATTATTGAGTCATAGGTTTAGGCATCGGAATTATTTCAGCCCTTCTTGCAAGCGTACATTGCATAAAGCATATCTTTAATTGAAAAACGAACAATTATGTAAAATTAGACAGTACTATCAGTCATATGGAATTCTTCTGCTGTGGTTAAGACAATCTCATTCGTTTTTCGGTTTAGCTAAGCTAAATACATTGATTTACTCACGTGAATTATTTTTTCTAATCCAGACAGAAATATTCCCAGTATAAATCACGTCTTCACTTATCTGCTTCGCTTCTAGCAATACAGAAGAGTAGTAGCCTTGGAAAGAGATGGCAGCCAAATAGCATAAACATAGCAAGCTTTTTTCTGCCCAGATTTCGATAATAGCCCTGAGGGATTCATCTAACATATCGATTAAATGTGCTCTCATCGTGCCCGAAAAGCTTGCACTGTTTTAGCCTCCTTGACTATACTGCTAATAAATAATCGATCTTTCCCTGCTTTTTTTGATACCAAAAATAAATCTTAAGCTACCTGCATACCACGATTTTATCCGGCCTAATTCTTTCAATTAAGTTCGCAAGCGAATGGAATTAGAATTAAGCGAAATACTATCGTTGACATTTGTTCAGGAGGCTTATTTATGAGTTTTGATGCAATTATTGCATTAAGTATCTTTCTTATCATTTATGCTTTTATTATTTCCGAAAAAATTCATCGAACTATTATTGCCCTGGTTGGCGGTTTATTGATGATTTACTTTGGCATCCTTGATCAGGAATCTGCCCTTCACCATATTGATTTTAATACGTTGGGTCTATTAATCGGAATGATGATTATAGTAAACATTACGTCACTTACAGGATTATTTGGATACATCGCCATCTGGTCAGCGAAAAAAGTAAAAGGACATCCCATCAGAATTCTTATCGTGTTTAGCCTGGTAACCGCTATTTCGTCTGCGTTTTTAGACAATGTTACGACAGTTCTATTAGTCGTACCAGTTACTTTAAACATTACTTCTTTATTAAAAGTTAACCCAATTCCATTCCTCATTTCTGAAATATTAGCCGCAAATATTGGCGGGACAGCTACGATGATCGGGGACCCACCGAATATCATGATCGGCAGTGCAGTAGAAGAATTAACGTTCCTGTCATTTATTGAAAACTTGGCTTTGATTTCTTTGATCATTTTAATAGTAACCGTGTTTTTATTCTCAATAATCTATCGAAAACGATTAACGACCACACAGGAATTGAAGAACCGCTTACTTGAGAAAGATGAAAAATCTGAAATAAAAGATAAAAAATTATTAATAAAGTGCTTGTTTATCATTGCTGTAACGATTGGCGGGTTTTTCCTCCATCAATTTATTGAAATACAAACTGCAACGATTGCTTTAGCCGGAGCGTTCCTTTTACTTTTGATTACCGGGGACAAGTATTTGGATCGAGCCCTGGAAAAAGTAGAATGGACGACGATATTTTTTTTCATTGGTTTGTTTGTTATCGTTGGCGGGCTGGTTGAGACGGGGCTAATATCAGCTTTAGCCAGAAAGGCCTTATTCTTGACTGGCGGGGAATTGAAAACGACTACACTTCTCATATTATGGATGAGTGCTCTCCTGTCAGCATTTGTTGACAATATCCCGTTTGTAGCAACTATGATTCCAATGATTAAAGAAATGGGTGAAATGGGTATAAATGATTTGGAACCATTGTGGTGGAGTCTTGCCCTTGGTGCTTGTTTGGGGGGCAACGGCACACTAATTGGCTCAAGCGCCAATTTAGTTGTAGCTGGATTAGCTGCAAAAGAAGGACATCCGATTGCTTTTGGTAAATATTTAATTGTTGGATTTCCTTTTATGATCCTTTCCATCCTCATCTCAACAATTTATATATATTTCCGATATTTAATGTGAACTTTCGCCTCCAAATTCATTACAGTCAGGCAGGTAAAAAATGAAAAAGACAAGAGATTTCTTAGACCCTCCAAAAATACTTGTACTGGGCTTCGCCACCGTGATATTGATCGGTGCATGTTTGTTAACCCTTCCTATAGCCACGGTCGATGGAAGTGGTCTCACATTTCTAAATGCTTTATTTACCGCTACATCTGCTACATGTGTAACAGGGCTGGTTGTGGTTGACACTGGAACTGCCTTTACCAAGTTCGGACAAATCGTCATCTTAGCGCTTATCCAAGTGGGTGGCTTAGGATTTATGACCTTTGCAACTTTTTTCTTCTTCCTGTTGGGAAAAAGAATTTCACTTAGAGAAAGGCTGTTGCTCCAGCAATCTTTGAACAACTTGTCGATTGAGGGAATTGTAAGATTGGTAAAAAGAGTATTAATTTTCACTGCCGTTTTTGAAATTGCCGGTGCGATCATTTTGGCAATTCGTTTTGCCTTCGATATGCCGATTGGAAAAGCAATCTATTTTGGTATCTTTCATTCAATATCAAATTTCAATAATGCCGGGTTTGATTTAATGGGAGAATATAGAAGTTTGACCCCGTATGTAGATGATCCTACAGTAGTCCTAACCGTGTGCGCGCTTATCACATTAGGTGGAATTGGTTTTATTGTTTTGAATGAACTTTATGAATACCATGACACCCACCGTTTATCAGAGCATACGAAGGTCGTATTGCTAACAAGTCTGATTCTTACTTTAGGTGGAACGATTTTAATATTCTTGTTTGAATTTGGAAATGAAAAAACGATAGAGCCGTTATCTTATATGGGAAAAGTATTAGGGGCATTGTTTCAGGCTGTCACCCCACGGACAGCAGGTACCAATACATTGCCGATTGCCGACTTAACACAATCTACATTGTTCCTGCTCGTATTTCTAATGTTTATTGGCGCCGGTCCCGGCTCAACCGCCGGGGGTATAAAAGTAACTACCCTGGCAGTTTTATTAAAAACTGTGTGGTCCCAGATTAAAGGGAAAGAAGATGTTGTGTTATTTAGACGCCGAATTGTTATTGATACGATATTTAGAGCATTAACTGTTACAGTAAGTGGGCTATTTCTTGTTATGGTCATTACCATGTTGCTGACGATAACGGAAAAAGAGGCTAGCAATTTTATCGTCTATTTATTTGAAGCCACTTCAGCTTTTGGTACCGTAGGGCTTTCAATGGGATTGACTCCGGAATTATCTCCGATTGGCCGGATACTAATTATCTTTACGATGTTTGCGGGAAGATTGGGGCCGTTGACGGTGGCATATGCGGTCGCGATGAGGCGGAAGCCGGATGCCTTCCGTTATACAAAAGGAAAAATCATGATTGGCTAATTACTTAGAAGGAGTGTAAACATCAGATGCCAAAACAAGGATATGCTGTGATTGGATTGGGACGGTTCGGAATGAGCGTAGCTAGAAAACTTTACGAAGCCGGCCAAGATGTGTTGGGAATCGATATTAAAGAGGCGCACGTCGAAGATGCTGGATTATCTGTCACTCATGCAGTTGTCGCGGACTCTACCGAAGAGGAAGCCCTAAAATCAGTCGGGATTCGAAATTTTGACTGCGTCATCGTGGCAATTGGGGATGATATGCAAGCAAGTATTTTGACCGTACTGCTATTAAAAGAGTTAGGAGCAAAGCAAGTAATCGCAAAGGCACTGAGCAAACGCCATGGACAAGTGTTAAATAAAGTAGGAGCAGATTGGATTGTCTACCCGGAGAGAGACATGGGTGAACGGGTCGCACATCAGCTTCTCTCCCCGAATGTGTTAGATTTCATCGAGCTTTCACAACAATACAGCATTGAAGAAGTCAAAATCCCAGTAAGTATGACCGGAAAAAGTTTGCGAGAAGTCGACCTTCGTGCTGAATATAATATAAGCGCCATTGCGATTGTCAGCGATGAAGATATAATCGTGCCCCCTTCCCCTGATCAAATTTTCCATCAGGAAGATAGATTGGTGGTCATTGGTCACAAGGAGGATCTCGTTGAGTTTGGAAACATTGAGTGAACAAGATTCAATATGCTTTTTTTATGAAGAAAGATTCCTATACAACAAATAAAACAAAAAGATGTGGTATATTCCAATTCGGCATTTCCGCAGGGGTTAAGTACATATTCGACGTAACAACAGGCCTTTCAGTATAAAACCATGACCCTATTGTGGATAGGACTTAATAAATGTTTTCCCAATTTTCACGATAAAAAAGGGATTTTGCCGCTTCCCTTAGCCCAACTGAACGTTTCGGCACCTTGAAAAATTTGCTTAAAGCTTCAATAGATATCATCCGTTTCGCCTCCTCTTTTTTACTGGCAGAAAAAAGAAAATATCACCAAAGATATTGCATGTCAATAACTATTCTGAATTCTCAGTCAAGTTTATCATTCAACTTTCAGTTATGCTGAACGCTCCAATGGATATTAAAAAGTGGTTAAGAGACTGTTGCTCTTAACCACTTGCTTAGAATGCCAATGAGTAAAACTTTAATGTATTAATATATAACCGTCGATACACATCTGGTTCCGGGAGGTTTTTGATTTGTGCGATGATTTTTATGGACGCATGAATCATATTCGGATGAGTTTTTATTCCTTGAAACGGTCCTTCGAATGGCCATGGCCCGTCCGTTTCTACCATCAACTGGCCAAGTGGAAAGTCCGATACCATCGACTGGATCTCCTTCTCATAAACGATATCAGGTGTGACGGAAATATAATAGCCGTTTTCCGCGATTCTGCGTAATGTCTTTGCATCTCCTTTGAACCAATGAAAATGTGCTTTAACGATCGAATGCTTTTCAAGAAGGCCGCAGACAATCGAGGCATCATCATAAACAGCATGAAGGATGATCGGCTTTCCCCATCGTTTTGCATGGATGACGAATGTTTCCAGCAATTCGATATATTGCTGGAGCGGAAATTCACCTTGCTTGTCTTTCTTTCTCCGATAAAACGGCAGACCTACCTCTCCGACCGCAACCATAGTATTCCTGTGTTTTTCCATCCATTCCAGCAAATCGGCAAGTTCACGGCCGGTTGGCAAAGCCTGCTCTGGATGATAACCAAATGCCGGCAAAATTCTCGAATCTCTGAAAGAAAGCTCCAGATTTCGTTTGCAGGATTGCAAATTCATACTCACGGATATAACCTTGTCAATTGAATTGCCATCCAGGAAAAACTTTTCGATCTCATCATCGGAATATTGATCAAGATGGATATGAGCATCTATTATCTTATTCATGATTGCCTCTCCCGCACTTTTTTAGATTGTTTAATGTTTTCTACTAAACACAAAAATCACCTTTTTTAATACTATATTCTTATTGAACCTGAACATCTAGATTAATAACAAAAAAAACACCAGTGTTGGCAGCTTAGCACCCGGCAGTTAATTTCATTTTTTAATGATATTACCGTCCAACAAATCCTTCAGTGTTGTATGATCCAATAAATCTGCAACAGTATCCCTGACAAGTGCCCATAAAGGTTTTAACAAGCAACCCTCCTCCAATGGACAGCTTTCATATGATGTAATACTCACGCACCCCATCGGCGCTAGCGGTCCCTCCAGGTTCCGAATGACTTCTCCAATGATGATGTCACGGGGGCTTCTACTTAATTTATATCCTCCATTCACACCTCTTTTGCTTTGAACGTATCCGTTTCTTTTTAATTGCAAAAGAAGTTGTTCTAAATAATTAATTGGAACCAGGGTCTTTTCGGATATCTCTCCAATAGATGTTAGTTGATTTTTATTGCTGCCTAAACATATAAGTGCACGTAATGCATATTCTCCTCTACTAGAAATTTTCATAAAACGCCTCTCCTTTAGGTATTTGCCCATTTTCAACCTAGACAAGAACCCAATAGTACGTCCTGCTCATATTGTAGGATATAAACTTGATTAGATTAGTCAACAATGACAAATTTATTGATTGTAGTTCCCTATAACAAGTCTATTCAGGAAATTTTGAAAAAGGAGAGGTTTTTTTGCGAAGGTTAATCGTTCTTGCTTTGATCGGCTTAGCAGCACAGTTGGTGGATGGTTCATTGGGTATGGCATATGGAGTTACTTCCACCTCATTATTGCTTATGTTTGGTATTGCACCAGCTGTTGCATCTGCTTCTGTTCATATGGCAGAAGTTGTAACTACTGCTGCTTCGGGTGTATCGCATATTCGATTTGGTAATGTAGATAAACAAGTTGTCCTCAAATTAATCATACCTGGTTCTATTGGGGCTTTTATAGGTGCTTGTTTTTTAGGCAGCATTCCTGGTGACATAGTTAAACCATATGTTTCGTTTTTCTTATTGCTATTGGGTGTCTATGTAATTTATCGTTTCCTGTTCAAGTTCAATCCTTCCAGTCAAATTGCCAAAACAAACATGGGGAAAAAACACTTTGTACCACTCGGGTTTATTGCAGGCTTTTTTGACGCTACTGGTGGTGGAGGATGGGGGCCAATTGCAACACCTGTACTGCTAACCAGCGGCAAAATGGAACCGAGGAAAGTAATTGGTTCAGTCGATACAAGTGAATTCGCAATTGCCGTATCTTCTACTCTAGGTTTTCTTATTACTTTAGGATGGACGCAGATTCATCTCCAATGGGTAGTTGCATTAATGATCGGGGGTATTATCGCAGCTCCGATTGCAGCTTGGTTGGTCAAAATCATACCGACTAACCTATTGGGAACGCTCGTCGGTGGTATTATTATTTTGACGAATATCAGGACTTTACTGGGAGCATTAGAAGTATCTTATACGACAAGTCTTTACACATATTCAGTGCTTGCAACCCTTTGGCTCGCTGCTGTGGTGAATGTAATTTGGAAACAAAGAAAGGCTATAACAATCAGTTAGCAGAGTAAACGAGGAAACCCACAAAGAGTATTTCAAACTCTTTGTGGTTTTCATGTACTTATCATAGATATAATATTGATCTTCTGCCTTTTAACGATAAAAGAAAAAGCTAAGTACCTATTAACATTTCATAGTTCATAGAAGAAAACTTGGTTTTCAGAGGGAAATCAGGCCTTCTCTATGTCAACAGATGGGTATAAATGCATTGTTTCAACAGAGACTATCTCCAGGAGGTTGACATCATGACAGAAGAAAAAGGACAAAACAAAGGTAAGGAAAAGGATAAAAATGTAAAAAACAGGAGTATATTACCGGAAAAAATAAGCGAAAAAAATACGGATCCTTTTTTGATTGAAGGCAAGGGGGATCCGAACCTTTCACCAGATGCCGGCAGACCGCTCATTTAGTGAAGGGAAAAAGTGCTTGATAAATGAAGTTAAGAAGTTAATTGGAGTGGATCTGTTTACAAATCTTATGATACTTCGCAAGGCTAATTTAGCATAAGATAAATAAAAGGAACCATCGCAAATATCGAAGAAGGCACTAAAGACACCAGCAAAAGTGTAGAAACCGTTGCGGCAGCTACTCAGGAAGTTGTAGCCGGCAGCGAAGGAATCATTAACTCCTCCAAGCATTTAAGTGATCTGGCAGAAAAATTACAAGAGGTAATTAAAGGGTTTAAATTGAACCTTTAAATTTTATAGCGAACTTAATAAAAGGGACATCCAAATGGAAGTCCCTTTTATGAATGATCAACCATAATTGCACGACTGCATAGACTATATTCATTTTCAAAATAACATTGTTTCTTTTTGATAAACTTGCCCCGCTAGCCAATCCATTAGAAATGAACTGAATCGGATGTCTTGACGAAGTAATAAAAGCAAAGAAACATGGAAAACTTAATCTAGTATTGGCAATCCAACAGAGGAGTGTTTTGCATGTGGGTAATTAAAACCGAGCATAAAAGAGACCATGGCGGTACCGCTGCGCTTGAACTGGAAAGCGAAGACGGCAAATGGGATGTGAATGCCAGATGGGATGGCTGTATGGAAATTCATGTGTATTCGATCACAGAGGAAAATCGTGAACTTAAAGACACTTTCCACACTTGTGATTTAAACGGTTTTATCGACAAGCTTCAATCACTAAATGGCGTATTATCAGAGTTTTTTGGTGACGAGGAAAGCTATTGGGAATCCATGCGACAATCGTAGAGCAATTCATCTCGCTTAACATTAGCTGGCACCGGCATGGCCGAGGGGGACAAACATCTGAGCAGATTGAGAGGCGAACATAAGTGCCAGTAAAAACATCAATATTAGCGGCAAAAATGACTCATAAGGCGAGCCGCTTATTACATAAAAGTGGGAGCAACCTGCCAGGTGTAGTAGCACGGAAAATCGATAAGGACATCTTGAAAAAGTTAGCAAACAATACTGATAAAATCATTTTTATCAGTGGAACGAACGGCAAGACGACAACCTCCCAAATCGTCGGGCATATCCTCAGCGAAAATGGTTTTCGTATAATACATAATTCTGAAGGTTCCAATATGATTACCGGCATCACAACAGCATTCATTAAAAACGAAGGGCTACTGAGAAGGAAAAAAGCTGATATAGCAGTCATAGAGATTGATGAAGGTTCAATTGAAAGAGTAACGAAAGAAATCCAGCCAGGACTGATGGTTTTTACAAACTTCTTTCGGGATCAGCTCGATCGTTTTGGGGAAATTGACATCCTGGTTAATAAAATTGGTGACGTTTTAAAGCGAACTGCGGTAAAACTTATTTTAAATGCAGATGATCCTTTCGTCACCCGTTTAGGCTATCTCGGCTTGGAAGCCGAATACTTCGGTTTAGGCAAGCATGCTTTTGCTTTTGAGCAGCACAATATGATTGAATCTACGTTTTGTCCTCAATGCGGCGAACGTCTTCAATACAAACACACTCACTATGGGCAGATTGGCCATTATAGCTGCCCATGCGGTTTTGGACGCAAAAGTCCTAAATATGAAATCAAGCATTTGGAAGTGAATGAAGGCTTATCTATAAAGACAAACGTTGGAGACTTTTCTGTACCTATTTTGGGTTCGTATAACGCCATCAATGCTTTGGCTGCCATCAGCGTTTGTATAGAAAGCGGCCTGAGTCCTGAACAAATCCAAAATGCGCTATCAACATTTCACGTCGAAAACGGACGGATGGAACGGTTCGAACACAAGGATAACCATGTAGTGTTAAATCTGGCTAAGAACCCGGCCGGCATGAATGTCAGTTTATCGGAATCAAACATGAACCATGAGCGAAAACAGTATTTGCTCCCTTTAAATGATTTAGGCGATGACGGCCGGGATATATCCTGGATTTGGGACGCTGATTATGAAAAGATAAACAGCAGTCTTACTGACCGGATCATATGCAGCGGTTTAAGGGCAGAGGACATGGCTGTCCGTTTAAAGTATGCTGGCATCCCTGAACACAAACTGGAAATCATCCAAAATGTCGACCTTGCAGTGGAGGAACTATTGAAAAGACAGCTGAACAGCTATGTCGTCACCAACTATTCGGCCCTGCAGCCAACAAGAAAAGCGTTTGTAAATCGGTTGAAAAATGTTAAGGGGTGATCATTTTGGAAAGGAAAGTTCCGTTACAATCATCCAAACAGCTGACTTTGTATTATTTTTTCCCGGACAAGCTCAATCTCTATGGTGATCGTGGCAATATTATCAGCTTAGCCAAGCGCTCTGAGTGGCGAGGAATTAATCTAAATATAAAAGAAATAAGAAGCACAGATGGCGTAACACTAGAAGATATGGATTTATTTTTTATAGGCGGGGGAAGCGACAGGGAACAGAGCGTAGTAACAGCTGAACTGCAGAACATCAAGATCCAATTAAAAGAAAAAATCGAAAGCGGAGTCCCAGGCCTGACCATTTGTGGCGGATATCAATTTTTGGGCAACCAATATATTGATGCAAACGGTAATGAATTGGAGTGTTTAGGAATATTGGACTTTTATACAGTAGCAAAGCAACCGAGGCTTACCGGGAATATTCTAGTCCAGTCTGAGTTATTTGGGGAAATCGTCGGGTTTGAAAACCATGCCGGACGAACTTATCATTCTTATCGCCCATTAGGGAAAGTGGAAAAAGGAAGCGGGAACAACGATGATAGCGGATTAGAGGGTTTGCTGTATAAAAACTTGATCGGAACCTATTTGCACGGGCCTATCCTGCCAAAGAATCCTGCCATCTCCGACTATTTAATCGCCAAGGCGATTGAACATCGCTACGATGAAGACACTGCCTCCGCATGGATAACACAATTAGATGATTATTTAGAACATCTCACAAGGAAACAGGTATGTAAAAGAGTGAAGAATGGCTGAAAACGGGCTCCGTAACACGCCGACACAGCGAGAATAGCAACGACTGAAGAATTTGGGGGAAATCTAAATTATCGGTAATTGCTTAAATCTTAGTTGTTGTGCATTGCATATATACAAAAAAACCAGTTGCCAATTGGCGACTGGTTTGGATTTAAAGATTAAAAGCCACGTATGCCGTATTAATATAAGAAAGTTTTAAACCACCACTCCTTAAAGTGGGTGTTCGCAGAAACCTTCCTGCATGTCCTCCTTGTCATATAGACAGAGGCTTGTCATTTCAGCTTCAATTAAAACTCCCGATTACAGCTTAAAGGTTAAAACTTTATTATGATTACGAACAACGCAGCCAGTATTACTATAATACCCATTTCACATGTAAAGTTCAATGATTAATGATTACTATGAAAGGATATGAAAGGAAAAAGTGACGGCTGTTCAGCCTCCGTTGATCTTCGTATTAATCGTCAATAAGCGATCTTATCGTATCTTTAGTTTCCTTATTTTCAGCTACTGGCATTGACTTAGAAGTTCGATCTTTGCCAGTGCCAGAATGGTAATCGGTTAATGTTCCGGTATCTTTTGGCGGGTATTTTTGCTTATCGTCCATTCTCTTCCTCCTAACCATTTGAAATTAGCCTTAAAGTTATTATCACTGAAAGGAGCAGTAATTATTCACATGGTATAACTAGGATCTGTCGGATTGACTAGAACGATAATCAGCATGAAGGCTTTCTTGTTCTGCATAGCATAAGGAAATAGATTTTTTGTGCATCAATTATCCATTGTCAAGCACACTTTGATCGATTGGCTAGAAATGAGCTGCAAGCTGTCATCCTTTCTGCAGGTTATTCTGCATTTTTAGGTAGTGGTGCCCCTAAACCTTGAGGATTTGACTCATCATCTGATTTTTCTTTTCCTTTGCCCTTTTTTAGTCCTTCGAATTCATTATGCTCAAGTAAGTTGTCGTCAAAACTGAACTTGTTGTCTTTCATACGCATCACCTCCATTTAAATAAGTTGTGTAGAAAAGGTGAAAGTATACTTATAAAAAACATATGTTATATTTGTTTTAACAAGACAGGGGTAGATTTTTTTCCGTATGTAAGAAAAATACAGGCTTAGAAACTCCCCTTTGCAATCCTCTCTCACAGCCTTTTTGTCTGCCACTAGAAATTGTGGTTGACTCTTACAACCTAAGCCTTATGGTAATGCACTTTCTTTAATTTTCCCTTATATTCACAGATATTTTGTCGCAAGTTAAGGAGTAGGAGGTGATTTATTTGGACGAAAACGAACTTACACAGCTTTTTCCAGAGCCAAATGACCTTAGGGGATATCAAGCACACTGTGCTGAACATTCTCCTCGTTGGGAAGGTCAATGTAAATCAAACAATTATGACGCGTTCGAGGATGCGAAGGCACACGATGAGGGTGCACATGGTGGAAAAAGGACTGCCACTGTGTCCCGGAGCAGTTGCACTCCTTAGTTACAGATAAGAGTAGCCTAAAACGGTTACTCTTTTGTGTTATGCGAAATGGTTAACCAGAAGTATCGGCTGACCTTTAATATGAACTGGCAGGTAGTTTAAAAAGAAAAACTTGTGTATCGCATAAGACCCAAATTTGTGTATGAAGAAAAACGTCTCATACAACCCGGTCCTTTTTGATTGGATGTTTTATTACATCACAAAGAAACAGTTGGTTCGAGCACAGTCAATGTATTATTTACCGTATCGAGATTAACAGTAGCACCTATTGGAATAGCAGCTTTATAAACACCGTGCCCTGTAGCAAGGTTGACCATCAAAGGTTTTCCCAACGGGACTAACCAATCATTAATTAAGTCTTGATACGTTGTCTGATAAGAAACAAGGCAATCCGTACATTGTCCCATGATAATTCCAAGACAATCCTGGAATTTACCTGACATCGTGAGTTGCGTAAAATACCGAAAAATCGTTGTAGTAGGTGCATGAATTTCTTCTAAAAAGAGTATTTTTCCTCGTGTATCAATTTCAAATGGAGTACAAAGGGTATTGAGTAACGAAGTCATATTCCCACCTACTATTGGACCCGTTACATTGCCTGGTACCAAACTCATCAGAGGCATATCCGGTGGATTTTGGATAGTCCTGGGAGAAACCGATGTTGAGGTTGCTTCGAAGAATTGATTAAAATTATAAGCAGGTGTGTCTGGTTTAAAATCAATAAGCATCAGACTATGGAAGGTAATTAAATTGCTAAATTGATACAAACTATTTAGTAAAACTGTTATATCACTATAACCAGATAAAATTTTAGGGTTCTCGCTTATCACTGCAAAATCTAAATAAGGAAGAATGGTCTGAACCCCAGTCCCTCCTCGTGTTGGTAGTATCATTTTCACTCCCGGATCTCTGAACATATCCATTACATCCTCGGCCCTTTGCGTTGCTGGTGCAGCTACGATGCCCTCATAGGCATAAACATGCCTGCCAAAGACTACATTAAATCCCATAACTCTCAAGGTTTGTACTCTGGCATTAATAATATTAGCATCAAGAGGGCTGCCAGGTGTAACCAATCCTATCGTATCTCCTCTTTGCAACAACGGTGGTCGTATCGCCATTTTTTCCTCTCCCTGTGTTCTCTTCAATTTTTTTGGCTCCAGGCCACTCTAAATCGCAAGCTTACAAAGTCATAAACAATATTTTCAACTCACGTCAATAATGTCTCTTTTATTTCCAACTCCAGCTACTTTCAGCATTCCGGTATCCTCATTGACCTTTTCGTGTACCGATTCGATTTCGTGTGATAAACCATATGTAGATATGGTGCCTCTGACGGATCCCAACCCGCGCTCCTTCGTAAGTCATGAACGCGTTTCCCTATGGATTTTAACATGCCTCAGATAATCTGCCTTTCGGTGCTTCTCAAAACTTGGCTTGACCCGGCGTTCTTCCCATTCGAAACTACAGATCATCATTACAAATGTATATGAAAAGACAGTTTATTTTATCAACAAATAATGATATGAGACCTTCTATATATATTTTTCTATTCAATCCATCTCGGTATTGCTTAGTTGTGCTATCTGTCTGGCACCTCAACGCGAACAACAAAACCTCATCAATTATTGAACTTGTCAGAATAAATGGAATACCCCCTCATATAATGGTAATGTTTACAAGCTTTGCAGCTATCTATTATTTTAGGGGAGTGATTTGAATGGCCGGTAACAAAGCGGTAGTGTATGTTGAACCAGGAAAAGTAGAAGTTCACGACATTAGCTATCCAGATCTGGTTCTAAGAGATGGACCCGGGGTGAACCCATTGAATGTCGGAAGAAAATGCAACCATGGTGTGATCCTTAAGGTTGTTACGACTAACATTTGTGGCAGCGACCAGCATATGGTACGAGGTCGGACGACAGCACCAAGTGGTTTGGTATTGGGTCATGAGATAACAGGCGAGGTTATTGAAGTAGGAAGTGATGTTGAATTTATCAAGAAGGGTGATTTAGTTTCTGTTCCATTTAATATCGCGTGTGGCCGATGCAGGAGCTGCCGGGAACAACATACGCACATTTGTGATAATGTAAATCCCGACCGTCCAGGTTCGGCATACGGATACGTAGATATGGGCGGCTGGGTCGGCGGACAATCGGAGTACGTAATGGTTCCTTATGCTGATTTCCAGCTGCTGAAATTTCCTGATAAGGATCAAGCAATGGAGAAAATTCTTGATTTAACAATGCTTTCCGACATTTTTCCAACTGGATATCACGGTGCTGTCAGTGCCGGAGTAAAGCCAGGCGCGACCGTTTATGTTGCGGGGGCGGGTCCGGTAGGCCTGGCTGCTGCTCATTCTGCACAACTGTTGGGAGCATCTGCCGTTATTGTTGGTGACTTGAATGGTGAACGTTTGGCACAAGCTCAAAGCTTTGGCTGTGAGACAGTAAACTTACGGGAGTACCCAAATCTTGCTGAACAAATTGAGCAAATTTTAGGCGTTCCAGAAGTTGACTGTGCCATAGACTGTGTTGGCTTTGAAGCACATGGCCACGGCATGTCCCATGGAGAGGCTCCAGCAACTGTTTTGAATTCGATTATGGAAGTCACCAGAGCAGGAGGACGACTGGGTATTCCTGGACTGTACGTGACCGGGGATCCTGGTGCTGTTGATGATGATGCCAAAGACGGCACTTTAAAAATCCGGCTTGGTTTAGGCTGGGCAAAGGCTCACACCTTTGTGACCGGACAAACGCCAGTCATGAAGTACCATCGGGAACTAATGATGGCGATTTTGAGCGGCAGAGCCCAAATTGCCAAAGCTGTAAATGCTACGTTAATTTCTCTTGATGAAGCTCCTAGTGGCTACAAAGAGTTCGATAGCGGCGCATCGAAAAAATTTGTCATTGACCCACACGGCCTGGTGAAAAATTAGTTGTTCGATTGTTGGCGGCCAATTCCAGTCTGCTGAACCTCATTGTTCTTTACATTGCTTCAATCAGAACTCGTACCAATAACATCGTTCTGTTTACTTAGGTTCCATTGGATCCGCGGGAACTGATGGGTAAATATGATTCATCGAAATCTGAAAAAAACGAAACAACCCTTTATGAAATGCCGTAAAGGGTTGTAGCCGTTATTCAATTCAATCATGGAATGAAAAATTTTTATCAACTGCGCACCCCGTTCAACAGAAAGAAGTTAAATTAAACTTGAAAGTAGTTGTTCATAATTCCTTGGGGATTTTTCAAAATTCTTTGGAATAAGGACAAATAACACATAGCTGTTATTCTGGGTGGGATTGGACTGCTATCCGTTGGTTATCTGACTTTTGTTCTAGAAAAACAAATAAGAAAGCAGAAAAACGAAAAATAAAATCCTCTTTCATTAACGGTTGCAAGCTTGAAGATTGGAGCGCTGTCATTAATGGCAGCTTTTCTTATTGGCAATTGAATTTAATTGAGGGTTGGTGTCATTGAAATATTAATAGAATCTTCTACGCTTAATAATCCCGTCCATACTTATCAAACTTAGTTCGGCATTCCGGGACGGTGGATGGTATGTTCACCTAATTCAGCTTGAATGGTTCCTGGTAGTCTGTAATAATGATTTTAAATACGATTGTGCGCAAAAAACCCATAATTCTTCAACAACATTTTTCCGTATATACTTTTTTAAAAAGGATGGGAATGTAGCTTATGCCTAGGGCCAAGATGCCAGCCTACGAACGAATCGCAATCGACATTGCGAACAGGATATACACTGAGAAGTATAAAGAGGGAGAAAAGATCCATGGGAGGTCGACATTAGCGAGTGAGTATAATGTATCCCCGGAAACGGTCAGAAAAGCGATAAAGATTTTAGAAGATGTGGAAATTGTCCATTCCACAAAGGGAAGCGGCGTAGTCATCGGAGCCCGGAAGAACGCCTTTAAATACATCAACAGGTTTTCCAATTTGGCAAGCATCAGAGATTTAGAAAAGCAAATGAAAAAGCTGATTGAAGAGAGAGAAAGGCTGGACGCACAACTATTTCAAACAATCGATAATATAATCGATTATACAGGGAAACTGCGCCATACGAATCCGCTTGCTCCAATAGAAGTGGAGATATCAGCACGGTGCAGCCATATCGGCAAAACCGTTTCAGAGGTGAAATTCTGGCAAAATACTGGCGGCACCATTATCGGCGTGAAAAGGAATGGCGAACTAATCATTTCACCTGGACCATATGTGAGCATTGAGGCTGGAGATGTCATGTTAGTTATTGGTGATGAAAAGACTTACGACCGCGTCATGAATTTTCTGGCGGAGTAAACATGAATGGGATATGATGATGCACGTTATTTGACTAGGATTACAAAAAAACAAGGCGGACAGATCCGCCTTGTCAGTCTACCAATCCTTCCTCTTTAAGAAACTCTTCTGCAACCTTCTCTGGAGATTGCTTCAGACTATCCACTTTATAGTTCAGCTCGCGCATTTTATCGTCCGTAAGCATACCTGCCAGTATATTGATGGCTTTTTCCAGCTCAGGATATTCTTTTAATGTCTCATCCTTTACCAATGGAACCGCATAGTAAGGAGGGAAGAAGCTTTGGTCATCTTCCAGCACTTTGAGGTTGAACTCCTTGAGTAATCCGTCCGTTGAAAAAGCATCAATTACGTCACTTTCTCCGCTTTTCAATGCTGTATACCTCAAGCCGCCATCAACCGCCTTCACATCCCCAAATTGCATATTATACTTTTCGGCAAGTCCGGCTAAACCATCGTCCCTGTTCGTGAACTCGATAGTCGCGCCAACGGTCAATTCGTTACTTACGGCGGCCAGGTCCGAGAAAGTCTCCAATCCGTATTTGTCTGCAGTATCCTGCCTCACAGCCAGCGTATATGTGTTATTGAATCCCAGCGGCTTCAATGTCTTAATATTGTACCGGTCGGCAAACTCATTTTCGACAATATCATAGACTTCATCAGGATCGTTCGAAACCTCTTTCTTTAAAATACTGACAAGCCCGGTACCGGTATATTCCACATACATATCAACATCGCCATTATTAATGGCATTGAAGACGACCTGCGTCCCGCCAAGGTTCAGTTTTCTTTCTACCTGGAGATCGGTTTTATCCTCGATGACATCCGCTACCATATTCGCTAAAACCATTGACTCACTAAAGTTTTTCGACCCGACGACAATTTTATCCTCCGCGCTGACCATCGGATAGACATAAGCCATTCCTATGCCTGCTAATATCAGCACAGCAGCAGCTGTCGGAATGAGGACCTTCCTGTCATAACGGCGGCCAGTACTCTTTTTGGCCATTGAGGCACTCGTTTTATTCGTATATGAAATCCTTGATTCAAGCTTCCCAACCGTAAAATCGATAAGCAGGGCCAGAATACAAGCAGGAATCGCCCCGGCAAGAATCATATGGTTATCGACGGTTGACACACCTGAGAACACAAGATAGCCAAGTCCGCCAGCTCCTACGAATGCGGCAATCGTCATCAGTCCGACAGCCGTTACCGCAGAAATCCTGATTCCCGCCATGATTACCGGGAACGCCAGCGGAAGCTGGATCTTCCTCATCGTCTGGCTTCCGGTCAACCCGATTCCTTTTGCTGCCTCCAAAATATCCGCATCAATATTGGTCAAGCCAGTATACGTATTTTTTATAATCGGAAGCAATGAATAAAGAACAACCATGACGATGGCTGGCGTACTTCCAATCCCGATAAACGGAATCAGGAAACCAAGCAGCGCCAAACTAGGTACCGCCTGGAGGACATTGGCCGAACCAATAATGGGTTTTGATAAGTGTTTGTTCCTGGAAACCAGGATCCCTAAAGGAACCCCAACGATGACTGCAATAAGGACAGAAACGACACTCAGCAATATATGTTGCCCCAGTAAATTAAGAATCTGGTTATAATTAGCCGTTACATAATCGAAAAATGCACTCATTAAAAAGCCACCTCCAAGTCAATCAACTGACTGCTCAACGCAGCCAGGATGCTGCTTCTCGTGATCAGACCGGTCAATTGCTTTTCGCTGTTGACGACTGGCAAATAGCCGATTTTATGATCATTCATCATTTTCAGAACGGAAATCAAATTTGCATCTTTAGAAACGGAAAGAACGTTGCGCTCCATAATTTCTCCGATAACAGAATTCCGGTCTTGCAGCTTGATATCTTTTAACGTGATCAGTCCTAATAGAATACTATTCTTATCAGTCACCAATAGGCTGTCAACCTTGTTTTCTCTCATGATCTCTATCGCCTGCAGCACGTTGCGCTTCGGCGTGACCTTCACAGGATTGGAAATCATGATGTCCTGTGCATTTAAGACCTCTGGGTTATTCCAAACCCGTCTTTTGCCGATAAAGTTTTCAACGAATTCCGATGCTGGATTCTTTAAAATATTCTCCGGCGTATCGTACTGAAGGATTTCCCCATCTTTTAGCAGGCAAATCATATCCGCAATTTTATATGCTTCATCCATATCGTGGGTAACAAAGATTATCGTCTTGTTCAATTCCTTCTGCATATTGAAAAGTTCTTCCTGGAGGGAACTTCTTGTGACGGGATCTAATGCGCTGAAGGGTTCATCCATGAGGATGATATCGGAGTTCGTGGAGAAGGCTCTTGCTACCCCGATCCGTTGCTGCTGTCCACCGCTCAATTCCTTTGGAAACCGGTGCATGTATTCCTTTGGATCCAAACCAACCAGTTCAAGCAGCTCTTCTGTTTGCTTTTCAATTGCTTGCGGATCTTCTCCTTTTAGCTTAGGGATGAGTTCGAGGTTTTCCTTGATGGACATGTGTGGGAAGAGCCCGGTGTTTTGAATCACATACCCGATATTCCTGCGTAATTCAATTGGGTCGACAGTGGAAATATCCTGGCCATTCACAAAAATCTTCCCGGATGACGGCTGAATGAGTCTGTTGACCATCTTGAGCAAGGTCGTTTTTCCGCATCCGCTTGGGCCGATGAAAACTACAAGCTGCCCGGCTTCAATATTCAGGCTGAAATTGTCTATGACTGTTTTTTTATTATATTTTTTGATGATGTTTTCAAACTGAATCATCCTATACCTCCCTATTTACTTTTTTGCTTTTCTACTGAAAGTAACAACTTTATTATAACACAAAAGTTGTTTGTTTGCAGAGCAACAGCAAAGGCAGGAGGTAATAGACAATATCGGTTGCCAGTATATCCTGCAATACCGAAAAACGCCGTAAATGAAGTGCCTGCGGCGTTTTACTATTATTAACAATCTATTTAAATCCCGGGTGATATACCTTGATGCGCAGCTCGCAGCAATTACTGCCGTCACGTACGATTGGTTTGTTCATTAATCTACTATATTAAAATAGATTTAGACTAAGTTCCTTCGGATTAACTCCTTATCCAAATGCATCTTCCTCTTTTATCTCATTTTCCGGTACTCCAAACATTTTTACCAACACTATTAATACCAGTATTTAAACGAATCTGGTAATATACAAAGACTCGTTTGAATAATAATGATAGTTTTGGTAGAATTGAGAACGTATTTTGTGAATGGAGGTCTATTATGACAAAGAAATTATTTATTTTAACTATAATGTTGTTCACTGCATTTGCTACTAATGCGTTTGCACACACTGGGTTAGAAAGCTCTTCCCCAGCGGATGGTCAAGTTGTAACAGAAAACCTAGATGAAGTGAGTTTAACGTTCGAATCAAAAGTAGAACAAGGTAGTACATTTGAGTTGAAAAATACAACTGGGGATGTTATAGCAATAGACAACATCATTGTTAGCGAGAATCAAATGACAGGAAGTTTATCACAGACACTTGAAAATGGCAGTTATCAAGTTTTATGGAAAATCGTCGGATCCGACGGACATCTGATAGAAGGACAATATTCTTTCACTGTAGAGATACCGGTTGCAGAAACGCCTGCTGAGGAGCCTGCTGAAGCGCCAGATGACGAGCCGGTAACAGAAGAAGACGAACACAAACAGACTCAGCAAGAAAAACAGTTGGAAGAGAACAAAGCAGGTCAATCTGCAGAGGCTTCTGATAACAAATTGCCGTCTTTTGTGATCCCATCCATTATCGGTGCTTTAGTTATAATCATCATTGTTAGCTTCTTCTGGCTGATGAGGAGGAAGAAATAGTTTAATGTTAGTTTTGGGAGTCATTAGTGATACTCTTTTATATCTTTGTTTTGCCCTCCTTATCGGCAGTTTTCTTTTATATCTCGTACCTGCTGGCAAACGGCCGGATATACACGTTCCAAAAGGAGTTTTAATGACTGCAACCGGAGGAATAGCGATTTTTTCTTTTATCCCGGTCCTATCGTTAATCTTACATTTGTATCAAGATATCGGGTTATCCCAGACGACACAATCTGTCTTATTTACCTTTGAAATAGGGAAAGCGTGGATATTCACTTACCTTATCTCAAATATTTTATTTATCTATATTGTCTGGTTTGATTACCGTAAAAAACAGCTGTATGCATACGTGGGCATATTCTTTACAGTGGTGTTAATTTTGGCACTTGGTTACTCCAGTCACGCTACTTCTATAGTGGAGTGGAAAGGATTTCTCACCCATACATCCCACTTTACAGCGATCAGTGTCTGGGTTGGCATACTCATTATTGTAAGTTGGTTTTCAAAAGATCATTCCAACTGGCTGCGCTTTCTGAAATGGTTTACGCCTGTAGCGATGGTTTGCTTCACAGTAACAATTATTTCCGGGCTTATCTTAATGAGTGTTGTAACGGATTTTAAGGATTACACAAATGCTTGGATGATTCCATATGGGCAAGCATTGCTAATCAAGCATTTATTAATTGTTCCACTACTTGTCTATGCTACTATGAACAGTTTATTGATCAAAAATAAACTAAGAAGTGATGAGAATTTCAATCCAAAACCTTGGACTAAAATAGAAAGTGTTGTGATATTGCTGATATTCTCAGCAACAGCAGCAATGGGACAGCAATCCCCTCCTCATGAAACACTGGTGACGGACACAAGTGTGTCTAAGCTTTTTAAAATATTTTATCAAGGCGAATTTCAACCTGGTATGACTGTAGAGCTTATATTGAACACAACAAGTGTTTCTCTCATTATTCTTTCGGTTCTGTTTTTAGTTTTAGCACTTTTTACATTGATCAAAAAAGCGCCGGCAATGTTATCATTCTGTATGAGTATTCTATTTGTCTTATCTAGCTATTTATCTTTGATTATAAGTATTCAATAGGAAAAGTGGTGAAAGAAGATGAAGAAGTTCATTTATCCAATGCTACTAAGCTCTATCATCATTTCTGGTTGTGCGTCAAACGACAGTGGCAGTGAGCATCCTGAAGAGAATCTTCGTGAACAAGAACATAACCACGCTGAACAAGAACAGCCAAAATTGGAGTATGTAATCGGCAGCAATGATTGGTCCGCGATTATGGATTATACAGATAGCAAAGAGATCCTGGAAGCTTATCAATTTGCGGTTGAACACCCAGAAGTGTTAAATTACATGCCTTGTTATTGTGGCTGTTACGAAGAAGACGGGCATACAAGCAACACAAATTGTTTTGTAGATTCAGTTGACGGCGACATAGCTAAATTAGACACCATGGGCTTTGGCTGACAAGTCTGTGTTGATATCGCCCGTGAGGCGAAACAAGAGTTTGAAAAAGGTACAGATTTAAAAACGATTCGTGAGAATATCGATTTTAAATATGAGGGTAAACATCCAACACCTACACCAATACCAACGGCATAGGCATAAAAAAGAACATCGCTAGCGATGTTCTTTTTTATTGCTTTTCGTATATTAACTAAATAAAATTCTTCAAATCATTATTTTTTTCACACAACCTGATTACCTTCCTTTTTAAGGAAATAAATTGTGCTTTGCATTACTGATAGAATTTATTCTGTCTTTTTTAAAATGAATGACAGTAGGATAAGAATTCCTACCGTTACAAGGCATACATATGTGCCAATTACATTATTTGTGTTAAAAATAAACGCCAAGAAGATCAAGGCCAACATCAAGATTGCAACGATCGTCATGAATGGATACCATTTTACCCGGAATGATGGCTGGCCATCATATTGAGGGCGAAGCTTCAATTGTGCTGCACAAATACTTAGCCATATTAATATTATAGTAAAACCAGGAATGGACATAAGATAGCCGATTACCTGATCGGGCGTCCTGTAGGCTAGAAATACTCCCATCAATATACATATTGTCGTGATCGCAATACCATTCAAAGGAATTCCATTTTTTGTTGTTTTTAAGAATGCTCTTGGTGCTTCTCCGCTTTGAGCCATCGCAAACAATGTTCTTGATGTGGCATAAATTCCTGAGTTTGCCGCTGATAATACTGCGGTGATCAGAACGAAATTCATGATATGAGCTGCGCCGGGAATCCCTGCCATGTCGAATACCTGAACGAAAGGGCTATCTTCTGATGAAACTTGGTTCCAAGGTATGATTCCGCAAATGATAAGAATGGGAAGGACATAAAATATGATCACTCTCCAAACCGTGCCCATAATCACTTTCGGTAAAACTCGCTTCGCATCTTTTGTCTCTGTGACAGCAACCCCGATTAATTCTGCACCACCATAAGAGAACATGACAACTAAAAACGCGCTGATAACTCCTCCGATACCGTTCGGGAAAAATCCGCCATGAGCGGTATAGTTGGAGAAAGGATCTTGAATGGAATTAGGGAAGATACCCAGCAGGATGAAAATACCTAATAAAATGAAGAGTATTAAAGCAACGATTTTAATTCCTGCAAACCAAAACTCCAATTCTCCATAGTGTTTTACTTGAAATAAATTAATTCCGACTATGAAAACCGCACACAGTAAACTTAAAATCCATAGTGGGACAGTAGTAAACCAATATTGTAAAAAGCTTGCCGCAGCGATTAATTCTACAATCGTTACGAGAATCCAATTAATCCAATAGAGCCACCCTACGATAAACGAGGTTTGAAATCCAAAAGCTTTATGCACAAGACGCTGAACATTTAAATTTGGATAAACGGTACCCATTTCTCCCAACGCCGCCATTACAATAAATAATAAAAGTCCTCCTATTAAATAGGCAACCACGACACTCGGACCTGCGATACTTAACGTTTCAGAGCTGCCTTTAAAAATACCCGTTCCGATCATACCTGCTAACGCAATAAACTGGACATGTCTCGGCAATAAGCCTTTTTTTAAATCCTGATGATTTGTTTCCATTCCGTTTTTACCTTTCTATCCTAAGATCATCTGAACACCGATGCAATAATAACCTCAACCACCCCGTACAGTAGAAGCTTTTATATTGTTGGTTATGACGACTTACCTTATTAAATGGTAACTCCAAAGGCTGATTAAGTAATGTCACTCGTTTTACTCATTTCCACAAAAGCATCGGCTTTATGGGTGACCACAAAAAACTACCTTATCTAATTTGCCGTTTCACTTAAACGCTTTTTAGCTTTTATGCTTTTTTGTATTAAAGTATTATTATATTAATATATCATTTTCGAATGGTTTGTCAACAAGATAAGCATTGTTCAACCGGAGTTTGAGTGCATATGATGCGCAAAAGAGGTTATTGCACTGATAAAGCATAAAATTTCTCACCGACCATGAAAATGCTAACCTATAAACTAATACTTTTTTCAGTAAAGGACAGGTTATGATAATGATTAGTGAATACGAACAACTTTTATTTCTTAAAGAATTTGGTCGACTGTTAATGACTATGAAAAAACTAGCAATGAACAAATCATGGAAGCTATATACTGCGACCTATTAATACTTGCTTTTGCCATAAACAGCACATCTGATTAGCTATAAAATAAAAGCAAGGAGCAAAACTCCTCGCTCACAAGCTCAGAACAGTATGCTCAGGAAATATTCTTAGTGAGATTAACGACCCTTACGTTTTTCGCTGTTTTTCTTTTATAATAAAAAAGAGAAGTGCGCTAACACTTCTCCCTGAGCTCCACCGTCAAGGTGGAGGTTGTCAAGGTTTAGTTCGGGTCGAAAAGTATATATTATTACGTATATTCTTACTTTTATTATGTCTCCATAAAGGGTAACTTGTTTATTCAGAAATAGATACCTTTCACTGATTCGCTTGATTCGCCTTCGTTTTCCGCATCTTATAAACCGCAATCAGCAAAATAAACCAAACAGGAGTTATGAACAAGGCAACACGAGTATCTTCCGCAAGTGCTAGCACGACAAGAACGAACGACAGGAAAGCGAGGATCAAGTAATTGGAAAATGGATAAAGGGGCAATTTAAATTTATTCACTTTCACTAGATCTGGTCTTGTTTTACGGTATTTCAAATGGCTGATGACAGTAATCCCCCAAATAAAGATGAAACATACTGTAGAAATACTTGTAATAAGCGTAAATACTCCTTCTGGCATTACATAGTTCAAAACAACGGCAATTAGAATAACGACAGTTGAAAAGAACAATGCATTCGATGGTACTTTACGGGAAGTAAGTTTTGTCAATGGTACAGGTGCATTTTTATCTTTGGCAAGTGAGTATATCATCCGGCTTGTACTGAAGATGGCGCTGTTACATGCCGAAGCTGCCGATGTCAGAACGACAAAATTGACGATACCAGCAGCTGCAGCGATACCAACCGCAACGAAGACTTGTACGAATGGGCTTGCCATGGGGTTGATGGCGTTCCACGGATAAATACTCATAATGACAATCAGTGCGCCAACGTAGAAAATTAAAACCCGAATAGGGATATTGTTGATTGCTTTTGGGATAACTTTTTCTGGGTCTTCTGTTTCACCTGCTGTAAGTCCGACAAGTTCAATGCCAACAAACGCAAACACCACCATCTGGAATGAGAGGATAAAGCCATTTATGCCATTTGGGAACATGCCGCCGTGGCTCCATAGATTGGTGAAGCTAGATGCGCCTGAATTGGTGGAAAAACCTTTAATAATCATAAAAATACCGATAACAATTAGTGCTAGAATCGCGATGACTTTAATTAATGCGAACCAGAATTCCATTTCGCCAAAAAGTTTTACTGTTGCAAGGTTCATAATTAGTAATATTACAAGCGCAATCAATCCTGGCATCCACTGTGGTACTTCAGGAAACCAAAATTGGGTATAGAGACCAACTGCTGTTAAGTCGGCCATTGCGATTGAAATCCAGCAAAACCAGTAGGTCCAGCCGGTGATAAATGCTGCCATGTTACCTAAATAGTCGTTGATAAAGTCAACAAAAGAATGATATTTCAAATTGGTTAAGAGTAGTTCTCCAAGTGCGCGCATGATTAAAAAGCAAATTACGCCTGTAATCATGTAAGCAAATAAAATCGATGGTCCTGCTAAGTGAATAGATTTTCCTGCTCCAAGGAATAATCCGGTTCCGATTGCCCCGCCAATAGCGATTAGCTGTACGTGCCTGTTTTTAAGGCCTCTCGACAATTCTTGTTCCTGCATATGATTTCCCACTCTCTGCTTTTCTAGACTGTTTGCATCTTTTTGCTGATCATACATTTTTTAATAATAAATTTAAAATCAAATAATTACAAATTGATATCCAGATAAAAGTTTAACATCTTATCAGTTAATTCGACGGCAGCAAATGTTTATAATATCGAATAAATCAATATTTTTCGTGATAAATATTCTTATCCAAAATCTTCCCAAGAGCCCAACTGTAAAGCTTGATTATAGTTTCGTCATACACCCTCAAGGCTATTTCAATTTTGCCTTTAATGTATTAAAAACAATAGAAATCGGATATTATTCACACATATATGGGCCCGGGCAGAATCGCGATTTTCTGTCGGGACCCTATACATAACTAGTATACTCCCTTATATTGATACTAAAATCCTTTTACCCTGTATAATTTACTTCAGGTAAATCAATGTAAATCGCCAACAGTTCTTTACTTTATATGAAAAAGAAGTTATTGGAGTATAAATCATCAATATCCTAGTCGTTTCATTATGTTTCTTTTATATTCTCCTAGTGACGGATATGCAAAAAAACCACATTTTTGATCGATTGGGAGGTAAGTAATTATGACATTTGTTATGCTTTACGTCACATTTGTATCAAACAGTTCTTCCTAAGCGTGTCATTGAAGTAGTTGAAGCATATCAGTGCAAAGCGGCAAAAATATGGTTCAAGTCACAAAAAAAATAAAAAACCACCATAGTTATGTATGGTGGAGACGGTGGGACATGCTGTTCCATGCTTTCGTCATGGCACTGACTATATCTTGAACCTGAATGATCAGGTCCTCTGGCGTCTTATGCGAAATGTAAATTTACTTGGGATCAAGCAGGATCTCGCATCCTAGTACTACCATTCAGGTCATGGCAGCCTATAAGTCGATACACGGCTGTTGGATTGCTCCACATACCGCTCGGCATTGCCTTATCGCGTCCGCGACTTAGGTTTCACCGATAAAGCCAGATTTTCACTTGTGTGTTGCCACACAAGGCGACTAATTACTAATCGAACCCACGTCCAAGAATATTGGCACTTAAGCTTCTACGAGTGTAGTCGACATATTAGCGTTTCGCGGCAACCTTCTGCCTATCGACAGGCGTCCGGGCAGCTAGTCTGGTTGTTCTCTTCCTTCATCCTCAGACGGTGGAATCCGGCGTAGCCCACTTAAAGTGAGTCCCTTACCCTACCACATGGGCAATGGAGGGAGGAACCGCTATCGACTGTTATTAAGCAGCGAAAGCGAGGTTGTTGTTTTCTTTGCCAGTTATAGGCTTTGACGTTTTAACGAGGCCGATCCCCTCGACTCGCAACCTAAGCTCAAACTATCCCTGTCGAATCCGTAGCGTCCCCATTATTAAAGGTCCTGCAAGTCTTTTTTTTCAGACTGTCACAGGCAGGCGTTACGTACGCTCAAGATCATGAGCATTAAGTTTTGCCACCAACAGTGACAATTACTATTATACCATATTGCTGGCATTTTTCAATAGTGGATACTCATATCATATCTTCTGTCTGTCCCGGAAGGCCCGCTCGATGTCGCGTTTTGCTTCTTTCTTTTTCAAGTCTTCACGCTTATCGTATTTCTTTTTACCTCTGGCAAGGCCAATTAATACCTTCGCATATCCGTTTTTCAAATAAAGCTTGACAGGAACAAGTGAGTATCCCTCTTCTTTTGTTTCACCGATCAGCTTACTGATCTGCTTTTTATGAAGGAGCAGCTTTCTCGTTCGCAATGGGTCGTGGTTATAGCGGTTTCCCTGTTCGTACGGGCTGACATGCATATTGTATAAAAAGACTTCGCCGTTTTGGATTCGTGCGAAGGCATCTTTAAGGTTCACTCTGCCGGCGCGAATTGCTTTAATTTCAGTACCTTGCAATACGATACCTGCTTCATATGTTTCTTCAATAAAGTAATCATGGTATGCTTTTTTATTTTGTGCGACAGTCTTTCCCTCGCCCTTTGGCATGATATTTCCCCCTTTTCCCCTCAGCAGGGAAAAACAACGTTTCTATTTATCCCTCTATTTTATCAAAAATAAGCCGGGCTCACAACGTTCGAGCGGGAAAGAGAGGCCGAGGAAAGCTCTCTCATTAATCAAGTTAACGGCTTTTTTTCTTTTTATCCCGCTTTATTTTCGGTGCATTTTCATAAAACCGTTTGCTCTTCTTCGGTTTCTTTTTGTCTTCGCCTTTTTCTGCTGCTTTTTTGGCACGCGGTTTCCTCGGACCGTCACCTGCTTTAAAGACTCGGGGTGCCCCAGTTGTGTCGCGGCGGCGTGTCCCTTTCATGCCGACGATTTCAAAGTCAATCGACCGTTCTTCCGTATTTACCTTGACAACACGTACTGTTATTTCATCACCAATGCGGAAAACATTGCCAGTCCGTTCACCAATCATCGCAAAATGGCGCTCGTCATAACGGTAATAATCGTCGGTCATATAGCTGACGTGCACAAGCCCTTCAATCGTGTTTGGAAGCTCGATAAACATCCCGAAATTTGTGACAGAGCTGATGATGCCATCATATTCGACGCCAATTTTGTCTTCCATAAATTCAGCCTTCTTCAGTTCATCTGTTTCCCGCTCGGCATCGACAGCGCGGCGTTCCATGTTGGAAGAGTGTTCAGCTATCTCCGGAAGGCGTGTGTTCCATTTCTCCCTTGTTGCCGGATCCAGCTTCCCTTCAATTAAATAGGTGCGAATCAAGCGGTGTACAATCAAATCGGGATAGCGGCGGATCGGTGATGTAAAATGCGTATAGAATTCAGCCGAAAGCCCAAAGTGCCCAAGGCTGTTCGGATTGTATTTTGCCTGCTGCATCGAGCGGAGCATGACAGTAGAGATAACCATTTCTTCAGGCTTGCCCTGGACTTCTTCAATAATTTCCTGAAGCGCTTTTGGATGGACCGAATTGGCGCTACCTTTTACAATATAGCCAAAGTTGGTGATAAACTCGAAGAAGCGCCGCAATTTATCTTCCTTCGGATCTTCATGAATCCGGTAAATAAACGGGACATCCATCCAGTGAAAATGCTCGGCAACCGTTTCGTTCGCAGCAAGCATGAACTCTTCAATCAAACGCTCGGCTACTGTACGCTCACGAATGACAACGTCCGTTGGCCTCCCATCTTCCTCAACGAGAACCTTCGCCTCTTTAAAATCAAAATCGATCGCCCCTCTGTTCATCCGTTTCTTCCGCAATACTAAAGAAAGCTCTTCCATCAATTTAAACATTGGCACAAGCGGCGCATATCGTTCGATTAAATCTTCATCCTGATCAACGAGGATCTTTTTTACATCCGTATACGTCATGCGCTCTGTCGTTTTAATGACGCTTTCAAAAATCTCATGATGAACCACTTCCCCGTCAGGTGCAATTTCCATTTCACACGAAAGGGTAAGCCTGTCCACCTGCGGATTCAATGAACATATTCCATTGGAGAGACGGTGGGGGATCATCGGAATCACTCGGTCAACCAGGTACACGCTCGTTCCGCGTTCCTCTGCTTCCCTGTCAATCGGCGAATGTTCCTGAACATAATGACTAACATCGGCAATATGGACACCGAGCTTGTAATGACCATTGTCCAATTTTGTGACCGTAACCGCATCATCAAGATCCTTAGCATCTCGACCGTCAATCGTCACGATCGTTTGATTTCTTAAATCCCTGCGATTGGCAATTTCACTTTCAGCAATGATTTCCGGCGCTTCATTCGCCTGCTCAAGCACATCTTGTGGAAAGGCCATCGGCAAGCCATGCTTGTGAATGATAGAGAGAATATCAACACCCGGATCGTTTTTATGGCCGAGAATTTCGACAACTTCTCCCTCTGCACTTTTGCGTCCTTCTGGATAAGTTGTCAGCTTAACAACGACTTTATGTCCCTCGATGGCACCTTTAGATGCAGACTTCGCAATAAAAATATCGCTCGTAAACTTTTTATCATCGGGAAGCACAAATCCGAAATGCTTACTCTCTGTGTAGGTTCCGACAATTTGCTTGATGCCACGCTCAAGAATTCGGACAATTGTACCCTCGCGCCGTTGTCCCGAGCTTTCTGTTGAAACACGCACTAATACAATATCGCCGTGCATCGCATTATTCGTTTCGTTTGGTGGAACGAAAATATCATCCATGCCCGGCTCGTCCGTCACAACGAAGGCGAACCCTTTCGCATGTCCAGATACTCTCCCGCGAATCAGATTCATTTTTTCCGGCAGGCCGTAGCGGTTGCTGCGCGTTCTGACAACGAGCCCTTTCTCTTCCATGACAACTAGTGCTTTAACAAAATCTTTAAAGGCTGATGAGTCCTCAATCCCGAAGGCTTCTTCAAGTTCCTGGACTGTCAGCGGCTTATACGCCTCATCCTTCATATATTGTAAGAGTCGGTCAATGTGGTGCTGGATGGTTTCATCCATTGTAATCCCTCCTTTTCAGGGCTTCTGTTTTTATTCTTGCCAATTTAAGCTTTCTAAAAACTGATAAATATCTTCATGAAGCTGGTCGCGCTCTTTATCGAGTGTGATGACATGTCCCGATTCCTCGTACCATTTCAGTTCCTTCCGCTCGGACTCAACTTCATTATAAATAATATTCGCGCTTTCTGTATTGATCATATGATCATGGCGGGCCTGGACGACAAAGGTCGGGGCATATATCATATCAACATGATTGCGGACGTCGGCAATGAGGTTTTGCAGTGCTTTTAATGTATTCATCGGTGTTTTCTCGAATTCAGTCATTTCCTGTTCAATTTGCTCTTCACTTTTGCCTTCATGTTTTTTATATTCGCGGGCATATGCCAGGATTCCTTTATACATGACTTCCTCACTTTTAATATGCATCGGTGCACACATCGGTACGATACCCTTTACCGGTACTGTATAACCCAGTTTCAAAGAGAAGACTCCGCCTAAAGAAAGGCCGGCAATGGCAATTTCGTTATGGCCCTTGTTTTTCAAAAATTCATAGCCTCCGATCACATCCTTCCACCAATCTTCAGGACCGGTATGGACAAGCTCTTCCGGAGGAACGCCATGGCCTTTATAATGAGGGGCATGGCTGGTATAACCTTTTTTCTCAAGAAAGCGGCCAAGCATGCGGACATCCGCTGAATTTCCTGTAAATCCGTGCAACAGCAAAACCGCTCTCTTTCCCCCTTCAAAAGTAAACGGCTTCGGCATAACAATATTCATTTATGAAAAACTCCTTTTCTAACGTAATATTTCCTTACATCCTCTTCATTAAACGTTTAACCACAAGTACTTTATTTTTAGCAAACATACCGATAACATTCCACTAAAACGTACTCATCTATGTAATTTCAGCATATAGAAAAAAAAGCATAAAAAAACCTGACCCGTCACAGGCCAGGATTTATTGTATTCTTATAGGTCAAAATACGAAACCGCAATCGTTAAGAAAAAAAATAAAACCGAGAGAACGATTGTAATGCGGTGGAGAATCAAGTCAAGCCCACGTGCTTTTTGCTTACCGAATAATTGCTCAGCACCACCGGAAATGGCTCCAGAAAGCCCTGCGCTTTTTCCCGATTGAAGAAGTACAACAACGATAAGTGCGATACATACAATAACCAATAGTGTGACTAATACTGCGTGCAAGAAGTCCACCTCCTATAAAACGTACCTTCACAGTATTTTTAATGTATCATATTTCCTTACATTAAACAATAACAATCTGAGTCAGGTGATCACTACACCAGGGGGTGGTCTGCTCGAAATTCATCTGTAATCATTCTTGAATGTGCAGCAGATCCAAAAACTCTTGCTCCGGCTTCATATATTTCGTGCCCTTATCTGATTGAAAATAGATTGCCTGGTCATCTCCAAATGAAACATTGACCTTTAAGCTGCCGAAATCAATCTCACTGATTTTTTCACGGGTGGACGCTTCTTTATCCCAATCTATAGCATGATTAATAAAATAGGCAATTTGATTGATCGTATCTTTGTCGTTTATTTCTATACATGCCTCATTGTGGGAACTGGCATAAATACAAATACTGTCAGGAATTTGCACAATCCATGTTGTGAACGTGTGAATAGGGGTCTTATCGAACACTACCTCGGTGCGTCCCTCTTGTTCGTTATAATAAGCGGAAACCGACAGCTCTCCTTCAAACCCTGACTTCTGCCACTGTGAATGGAAGCTTGATTCATGTTTTTCTTTGTTGATTTCAAATATTGGTCTCTGCGATACTTTCCAACCATTGTTCGGCAGTTCTTTTTCATAAAAATCATAGATATCATTGACGTGATTGCCGACGAGAACATACTCATGTTCATCCGGCTCTAAACCCTCAAACAACGGAATGTCATCTTCTTGTTCAGGGATAATCGACGTCCCGGAATGATTATTATCAATTACCTTAAGATAAAAGAACCAACTGGTTAAGGCGATTGTCGCAATAAATAATATAATAAACCAACTATTTCTTTTCACCTATGATACCTGCCTCTAATGATTCGATTTATAATAATTATTTTACCACCATTTCCTTTATTCTTTCTTAGTAAGGAAGAAAACATATAAAAAACCTCCTACTTTTCCATGAAAAATAAAAAGTAGGAGGTTTTTCTGTTTATTTATTTTGTTACTATCAAGGAAAATTACTTCTTCAGGTTATAAAAAGAGCTTAACCCGCCATACACGGCTAATTCACCAAGCTCGTCTTCGATGCGAAGAAGTTGGTTGTATTTTGCAACCCGGTCTGTACGGGACATCGAACCAGTTTTGATTTGTCCGGCATTTGTTGCGACAGCAATATCAGCAATCGTTACGTCTTCTGTTTCACCGGAGCGGTGGGAAACAACTGCTGTGTATCCAGCGCGCTTCGCCATTTCGATCGCGTCAAATGTTTCTGTTAGTGTACCAATTTGGTTTACTTTGATCAGGATTGAGTTGGCAATCCCTTTTTCGATTCCTTCAGCAAGCTTTTTGGTGTTTGTAACGAATAGATCGTCACCAACAAGCTGGACTTTGCCGCCGATGCGGTCCGTTAACAGCTTATGGCCTTCCCAGTCATTTTCGTCCAATCCATCTTCAATAGAAACGATTGGGAATTGATTAACAAGGTCTTCATAGAAGCTGACCATGTCTTCTGAAGATAAACCTGTGCGGCCTTCGCCGGCAAGGTCATATTTGCCTGTTTCCTTGTTAAAGAACTCAGAGGAGGCAACATCCATTGCGAGCAAGACGTCTTTACCTGCTTCGTAACCTGCGTTAGAGATTGCTTCGATGATCACTTCTAATGCTTCACGGTTTGAACCAAGGTTTGGAGCGAATCCGCCTTCGTCACCAACTGCTGTGTTCAGGCCTTTGCTGGATAGAACTTTCTTCAAGGAATGGAACACTTCTGCACCCATGCGGATTGCTTCTCTAAAAGTAGGCGCTCCGACAGGCATGATCATGAACTCCTGGAAGTCCACGTTATTGTCAGCATGGGACCCACCGTTGATGATATTCATCATTGGCGTTGGCAGCTGCTTCGCATTTGATCCGCCAAGGTAACGGTATAAAGGCAAGCCAACAGATTCAGCTGCAGCATGAGCTGCCGCCATTGAAACACCAAGAATTGCGTTCGCACCCAATTTCCCTTTATTGTCAGTGCCGTCAAGCTCAATCATTGTACGGTCAATGCCAACCTGGTCTGTAACGTCCATACCGATAACCGCTTCTGCAATTACTTCATTGACGTTTTCAACTGCTTTTTGTACGCCTTTGCCAAGGTAGCGTGATTTGTCACCGTCACGAAGCTCAACCGCTTCATACTCACCGGTTGAAGCGCCTGATGGCACGATTGCACGGCCGAAGAAACCAGATTCGGTAATCACTTCTACTTCAACTGTTGGATTTCCGCGGGAATCAAGAACTTCACGTGCGTATACATTTTCGATGAATGGCATAATCAAAATCTCTCCTTTTGGATCAGTTATTTTTTTAATAAAGATCGTCCAGTCATTTCAACTGGTTTTGCTAAATTTAAAAGATCGAGCATTGTTGGTGCCAGGTCGCCGAGAATTCCGTCTTCCCGTAATTCAGCGCCTTCTTTTGTAACAATGACAGGGACCGGATTCGTTGTATGTGCAGTCATAGGGTGCCCTTCGATGGTGACTACTTCATCAGCATTCCCATGGTCAGCGGTGATAATCGCTGTTCCGCCTTTTGCGATAATCAAATCGACAAGGCGACCGAGGCATTCATCGACCGTTTCGACCGCTTTAATTGTCGGTTCGAGCATGCCTGAATGGCCGACCATATCCGGATTTGCATAGTTTAGAATAATCGCATCAAAGTTATCCGCCTCTATCTCTTTCACGAGCGCATCCGTGACTTCGTATGCACTCATCTCTGGCTGAAGATCGTAGGTCGGAACCTTTGGTGATGCAATTAAAATTCGTTCTTCACCAGGAAATTTCTCTTCGCGTCCGCCGCTCATAAAGAACGTAACGTGAGGATATTTTTCGGTTTCAGCAATACGCAGCTGTTTCAGGCCGTTTTGCGCCAGAACCTCTCCAATGGTGTTATCGAGATTCGCTGGTTTGAAAGCCACATAGCCGTCAACTGTCTCACTGAAATGCGTCAAACAGACAAAGTGAAGGTTTTGCGGATGCTTCCTTCCCCGGTCAAAAGAACGGAAATCCTTGTTTGTAAAAGTATTCGAGATTTGAATGGCCCGGTCAGGACGGAAATTATAAAAAATAACCGCATCTTCATCTTCGATTGTTGCAACCGGTTTTCCATCGGGTCTCGTTAATACCGATGGTAACACAAACTCATCAAAAATTCCGTTTTTGTAGGAGTCTTCAATAAGTTCCAATGGATTCGAATAGGCTGGACCCTCTCCGTACACCATCGAGCGATATGATTTTTCAACACGCTCCCAACGCTTGTCCCGGTCCATCGAATAATATCGGCCTGAGATTGTCGCGAACTCTCCTACACCATACTCATTCATTTTCTCCAAAGTTTCTTCAATATATTTCCGGGCCGTTTGCGGCCCGACATCGCGTCCGTCCAGGAACGCGTGAAGATAGACTTTTTCGACTCCTTCCTCAGCGGCAAGGCGCAAAAGCGCAAACATATGCTCAATATGGCTGTGGACGCCACCGTCAGAAAGAAGCCCGAATAAATGGAGTCTTTTCCCTTTTTCTTTTACATGCTTGATTGCATCAAGAAAGGTTTGATTTTTCGCAAATTCGCCTTCACGAATCGAAATATTGACTCGTGTTAAGCTTTGAAACACGGTTCGGCCCGCTCCAATATTTAAGTGGCCGACTTCGGAGTTCCCCATCTGCCCCTGCGGAAGCCCGACTGCTTCTCCGGATGCAATCAGCTTAGCATGTGGGTACTTGTTCCAATATCGTTCGAAATTTGGTTTGTTCGCCTGCGCAACAGCATTCCCTTTTCGCTCGCCTCTTATAGCAAACCCGTCAAGAATGATGAGCGCAACAGGGGCTTTACTCATTCTGGCCTGCCTCCAATAGCTGTAGGAATGACTGGGCCTCAAGGCTTGCTCCGCCTACAAGGGCTCCGTCAATATCTGGCTGTTCCATATATTCTTTAATGTTGCCCGGCTTTACACTTCCGCCGTATTGAATGCGGACTGCATCAGCTGCAGCCGGTGAAAATTGTTCCGCAACCACCTGGCGGATATGGGAACAAACTTCATTTGCATCTTGCGCAGTTGAAGATTTACCTGTTCCAATCGCCCAGATTGGTTCGTAAGCAATGACAGTTTGCTTAACTTGATCTTCTGTTAAACTGTTTAATGCTTTTTTTACCTGGTCGCCGACAAGCTGATTCGTTTCGCCGTTTTCACGCTGTTCAAGTGTTTCACCGACGCAAACAATTGGTGTTAAACCATAATTAAATGCGGAAAGCGTCTTTTTGTTGACCGAATCATCGGTTTCGTTAAACATTTCCCTGCGCTCGGAGTGTCCGATAATTACATATTTAACTCCAATGTCAGCAAGGGCTTTCGGGCTTACTTCCCCTGTAAAAGCACCGCTTTCTTCAAAGTGCATATTCTGGGCACCGATTTCGAGATCATAGTCTCTTGTGCTTTCGACTAACTGTTCCAAAAACAATGCCGGGGCACAGACGACCGATTCGATGTTTTCTTTAGGAGGGACCAGCCCGTTTACTTCTTCAATAAAGGCTTTTGCCTCTGAAAGAGTTTTATGCATCTTCCAATTTCCTGCGATAATTGGTTTGCGCATGTCGCACATCCTTTCGTGTGTCAATTCTGGGAGCAAAAGCTGCTCCCGGGTTTATTTATCCAGTAAAGCCACGACCCCAGGAAGTGCTTTGCCTTCCATAAATTCGAGGGACGCACCTCCGCCGGTGGAGATATGGCTCATTTTTTCAGCCAGGTTGAATTTTTCAACTGCTGCTGCAGAATCTCCGCCGCCGATTACCGAATATGTATTAGACGCTTCGGCAAGTGCTTCGGCGACAGCTTTCGTTCCCCCTGCAAATTTATCAAACTCAAAAACACCCATTGGACCGTTCCAAATGACTAATTTTGAATTCTTGATGACATCGCGATAAATTTCCGCCGTTTTCGGACCGATATCCAAAGCTTCCCAATCAGAAGGAATCTCTTCAATCGCTACTTCTCGAGTGTTTGCTTCAGGTGAAAAATCATCTGCGACAATTGCATCAACTGGCATATAGAAGTTAACGCCTTTTTCTGCTGCTTTTTGCATAAACGATTTTGCCAGATCGATTTTGTCTTCCTCAAGCAATGATTTTCCGACTTCATTTCCGTTTGCTTTTACAAAAGTGTAGGCCAAGCCGCCACCGATAATTAAGTTATCAACCTTTTCAAGCAGATTATCGATGACACCGATTTTATCTTTTACCTTGGCACCGCCAATAATTGCTGTGAAAGGCCGTTCCGGATTAGACAATGCTTTCCCAAGCACCGCCAATTCTTTTTCCATCAAAATGCCTGAAACCGCTGGAAGATGGTGAGCAATTCCTTCTGTTGATGCATGGGCACGGTGGGCAGCTCCGAACGCGTCATTGACATAAATGTCAGCTAAATCTGCAAACGCTTTTGCCAGCTCGGGGTCATTTTTTTCCTCGCCCTTGTAGAATCGGACGTTTTCAAGGAGGAGTACATCGCCATCAGACATTGTGTCAATCTCTTTGCTGACAGACTCTCCGTATGCTTCATCCGTTTTTTTCACTTCTTTGCCAAGAAGCTCTGACAATCGAGCGGCAACCGGGGTAAGCCT
Organism: Bacillus sp. V33-4; assembly: GCF_002860225.1. NCBI lineage: Bacteria > Bacillati > Bacillota > Bacilli > Caryophanales > Bacillaceae > Bacillus > Bacillus sp. V33-4. The sequence goes on along the minus strand of NZ_PGVC01000001.1, from coordinate 38,636 downwards.
CAATTCCTCAACAACCTGGCCTTTAGGACGGCCGAGATGGGATGCCAAAATAACCCTGGCGCCCTGTTCTGTTAAATATTGAATTGTCGGCAGCGCAGCGCGGATCCGTGTTTCATCCGTAATGGTTCCATCCTTCATCGGAACGTTAAAATCAACACGGCAAAACACTTTCTTCCCTTTTACATCCACATCTTTTACGGTTTTTTTATTCATGGCAAAAGAACCTCCTTTGGATTATCAGCCTGGACGAGTAAAAGGGAGTGGGGAATGATCCCCGCTCCCCTTTTCATCCGTCTATATTATAGTGGTTCACGATATTAATATCCATTAATTATATAATGCATGGATATTTATTCTTTTAGTCTTATAGTCCTTTTTGAGCGATGTAATCAACAAGGTCAACTACACGGCTTGAATAGCCTGTTTCGTTGTCATACCAAGAAATAACCTTTACCATGTTACCTTCCATAACCATTGTGGAAAGTGCATCGATAGTGGAAGAATACTCACTTCCGTTAAAGTCCCTTGATACCAAAGGCTCTTCTGTGTAGCCTAAAATCCCTTTTAATTCTCCCTCAGAAGCTTCCTTGAAAGCGGCATTTAGTTGTTCAGCTGTTACATCTGAATTAAGTTCAGCCACCAAGTCTACTAAAGATACGTTTGGAGTTGGTACGCGCATTGCGCCTCCATTTAATTTATCTTTAAGTTCAGGCAAAACGAGGGACACTGCTTTTGCAGCACCAGTTGTTGTCGGAATAATATTTTCTGCCGCGGCACGGGCACGTCGATAATCCTTATGCGGCAAGTCCAAGATTTGCTGGTCATTTGTGTATGAGTGGACAGTTGTCATCATTCCACGTTTAATTCCAAACTTATCATTAAGAACTTTCGCGAAAGGAGCTAAACAGTTAGTAGTACAAGAAGCATTCGAGATTACATGATGGTTTGCAGCATCATATTTATCATGGTTTACACCCATAACAATTGTGATATCCTCATCGCTCGCAGGAGCAGAGATAATAACTTTTTTCGCGCCGGCTTCTAAATGTTTTGCAGCGTCAGCACGCTTTGTAAAACGGCCTGTTGATTCAACAACCACTTCAACACCAAGGTCGCCCCAGCCTAGTTGAGCAGGATCGCGTTCAGCAAGAACTTTTACTTTTTTCCCGCCGACAACGAGGGAATCTCCATCAACAGTCACATCCTGGTCCAGCTTACCGTGAACAGTATCATATTTTAATAAATGCGCAAGCATATTTGCATCTGTTAAGTCGTTTACTGCCACTACTTCTACATTTGGGTTGTTCAGTGCTGCACGGAATACAACACGTCCAATTCTACCAAAACCATTAATACCAACTTTTACTGCCATGATGATTTTCCTCCTTTGAATATATAAGGCTTTTTATTTATATAAAGGGGGTTACCCTTGTATCAACTGCTTAGCGGCACCTTCATCGGTAATTAAAATCGTCGATGCCGGAGCCTGTTTCATGTAGGCGCGAATGGCCTTTGCCTTTGAGAAGCCGCCCGCAACAGCCAAAACGCTGTCAACGCCGGGCAAGTCTCCAAGCTGCAAACCAATCGTTGGGACTTTGTGGACAATTTCCCCAGTTTCATCAAAGTAATAGCCGAAAGCTTCACCAACAGCTTTCTTTTTACGAATGATCTCCAAATCTTCCGCACTCGTTTTCCGGCGCTCCGCCATTGTTATAGCGTCTCCAATTCCATGTAAAACCATGCTAGCCGATTTGATTAAATCAAGCACTTCATGAATAAAAGGCTCTTTTATAAATGATTGGTAAATTTCACGGCTTACCTGGTCAGGTACATAAAGAACGCGGTGCTTTGCCCCTGTTTGCGCGGCCATTTTTGCACAGATCGTATTCGCCTGGTTTTGTACATCTTCACCCAACCCGCCTCTTGCAGGCACAAACAGCAAATCATTCTTGCCAAAATCGAGTGTCAGCATTTCAGCAACTGCCGCCATTGTAGATCCACCGGTTACGGCAATGATATTTTCGTCGTGAAGACGCTCTTTCATGGAGATCGCGCACGCTCTCCCAAGTTCATGCTTTACCCATGGTGACTGGTCGCTGTCGCCATTGACGATAATCACTTTTTGGATGCCAAGCTGGGCTTCGAGCTGGCGCTCTAATTTGTCTATACCCGTTATGCCTCTCATTATGCTATCAAGTCTTTCCAACAGGGCCTTGCCTTCTTCTGTTAAACTCATTCCCAGGCTTGTAAAATAAAGCAAGCTCTGGCCCTTTAAAAACTCGACTTCTGAACGAAGCACGCGCTCGGTAAGCCCGAGGCTGATCGCCAGACTTCGTCTCCCCACTGGCTGCATCACGTTTATGTATTGGAGGATCAGATAACGTTTTTGCATAACATCAAGCAGATCAGGCAATAATCTTCTTTGGATATCAAATAATGAATTCATCATACCGTTTCTCCTTGAATGAAGTGATGTTGGTCACAAAACGTCCCGGTGTGACATATTATGTCCCGCTAACGGTAAAAAAAAATCACTCCTGATTCCATTTTCATTTTAACAGGAGTGAACGGCTAATTCAACATATATGTTTAATCTTTTTTTTGCAAACGTTTACTTAATTCGAATTTATCAATATGACCGTATTGAAGCATCTCTCCATCAAGTTCGACAACCGGAATCATCAAACCGTATTTCTCGGTTAATTCGTCGCTTTCGTCAATATCCCTTTCTTCCAATTCGAAAGGATATTCTGATCGCATCTCAATTAAAGCGGTTTTTGCCTTGTCACATAAAGGGCATTTAGTTCGCGTATAAAAAGTAAGCTTAAGCACCAGTTTATTTCTCCTTCTATTCGTATCTTTTCCTTTTTGAGGATGAAGCTATCCCTAGCTGATCCCGGTATTTGGCGACTGTCCTTCTTGAAACGATCATTCCTTCTTCCTGCAGCCTTGCGACAATTTCCTGATCAGATAACGGCTTTTGTTTATTTTCAGCGGCAACATATGCTTCAATTTTACTTTTCACCTGTGCCGATGAAGTATTTTCACTTGAAACGGTTTGAATTGTACTCGTAAAAAATGATTTTAATTCCATCGTTCCAAATGGGGTTTGTGCATATTTTTCCCGGACCGCCCTGCTGACTGTCGATTCATGAATGCCCAATTCATCGGATATTTCCTTCATGATTAATGGCTTGAGACCCTCGCGTCCTTTTTTGAAAAAACCTTGCTGCTTTTCAACGATTTTCATTGTTACTTTCAGCAGCGTTTCTTTTCTTTGCTCCAGGCTTTTTAAAATCCAATAATAATCCTGTTTTTTTTCCTGAAGAAAGCGGCTGACCTGGTCGTCCTTATAGGTTGACATTTCCGTAAAATAAGCATGGTTAAAGCTCAGCTTCGGAATGACGGAATCAAGGATGGTCACCGTATAATCGATGCCATTCCAATCAATAATTACATCCGGGATCATGTAGACCGGCTTTTGCTGCTGAAAAAGAGCACCCGGTCTGGGATTGAGCGTTTGAATAAAATCAAATGTTTGCTGGATCTCCTTTAGCTCAATTCCTGCCTCTTTCGAGATCAGCTTCCAATTCTTATTGGCAAATGGGTGAAAATAATCGGTTATAATCATCTCCGCCAATGCATTTCTGTTTCCGAGTCTTTGCAACTGCAGTAACAGACATTCCTGAAGGCTGCGCGCACCGATGCCGGCAGGATCGAGCTGCTGGAGGATGTGCAAACATTCTTCCGCCTCTTGCAGTGGATATTTAGCCACAGCTTCATGCCAATCATAGAAGTAACCGTTTTCATCTAAATTAAGGATGAAATCGGTGAGAATGTGTATTTGCCGTGTTGTGACTTGTTTAAAATTGATTTGTGAACGCAAGTATTCATCTAATGAGACAACCTTCTCGCCTATTTGTTCGATCCAGCTTTTCTTGTCTTTTTGACTATTTTTCCATGAGGATTTACTCCGGTCCATCCGCGGATCAATGGCGGTTTGAAAATTGCCTGAATCCAGCTGTAAAAGGGGGTTCTCTGCTGCTTTATTTTCGAGGAAAGCGTTAAGCTCCTGAGCAGAATACTGCAAAAGCGCAATCGCTTGAGTCAGCTCCTGCGTAAGCATCAATTTTAAAGTTTGCTGCTGCCAAAGTCCCGCTTTAAAATCCATTCTGCATCCCCCCTGCACCCATTTTACAATAAGGATCAGCAATGGTGTATGGAAATTTATTTATAATGCAGATCCCGGTAGAAATAAGGACCTCGTTGCAGGAAGATTTTCGTTGGGTGCACTGAGTTACACGGTATTATAATATGTATTCCAGTTTTATTTACAACACTCCGAATTTATGAGATTGATTTATGAGCGGTTGTCGAATTTATGAGCGAAACCAGTTTTGTCAGAGAGACGCAACTGACCAGCGGCACTCACCCCGATAATATAAAAAACCTCTCCCTGATGTTGTGAATCAGGAAAAGGTTTTTGGCAACGCCCTCGGCAGGAATCGAACCCACATCTCAAGAACCGGAATCTTACGTGCTATCCGTTGCACCACGAGGGCATATTAAAATATAAATCGCTTGTCAAGCGCCTTCTTTCGCATAAAAAGCTGCTAATCGTTTAAGCACTACGATTTACTATTATAGGGCATGTTTTCATTCTTTGCAAGCAAGTTCGGCGTTTAAAAAAATATACTTTGGGTAAGATGGAAACGGAGCGGTTTTTTTCCAGTCATAAAAGTGTCGAACGATTCACCCCATTCTCGAATGCGATTCGTTTGACCTTTATTGACCATCATTGTATGATAGCAATACATACTATTCTTCTATTGGAAGAACTGCATTACTAATGTATGTTTGATCTCTTGATATTGGAGGAGGAAGCGTTAATGAATTTAATCCCAACAGTTATTGAACAGACAAACCGGGGCGAGCGTGCTTACGATATTTATTCACGCCTGCTAAAAGACCGCATCATTATGCTTGGAAGTGGAATTGATGACCATGTGTCCAATTCAATTGTCGCCCAGTTGCTGTTCCTTGAAGCGGAAAACCCCGAGAAAGATATATCCATCTACATTAACAGCCCGGGAGGAAGCATTACTGCCGGTATGGCGATTTATGACACGATGCAGTTTATCAAGCCGGATGTGCAAACAATTTGTATCGGAATGGCTGCTTCAATGGGAGCATTTTTACTTGCTGCAGGTACAAAAGGCAAACGCTATGCACTTCCTAACAGCGAAGTCATGATTCATCAGCCGCTTGGCGGCGCGCAAGGCCAGGCAACTGAAATTGAAATTGCTGCAAAACGCATTTTATTCTTGCGTGACAAGCTAAACGAAATTCTTTCTGAACGCACAGGCCAGCCACTTGAAGTGATCGCAAGGGATACAGAACGCGATAACTTTATGACCGCCGACAGAGCGCTTGAATACGGCTTAGTAGACCAAATTATCACTAGAAACCCTATCGAAAATACCGACAAAAAAGACAAAAAATAACCAATTAAAAACTCGTGCCAATCGGCGCGAGTTTTTTTAATTTTCTTTTTGGATGTAATTTGCGAGCTCTTGAAGCGCATTCTGCTCATCATGTCCGTCCGCAATCAAGGTTATCGTCGAACCGGCACTGACTGCAAGGCTCATTAACCCCATGATGCTTTTCGCATTCACTTTTTTGCCGTCTTTCTCCAGAAATATATCGGAAGAAAAACGATTCGCTTCCTGGACGAACAAAGCGGCTGGCCGTGCTTGTAAGCCCGTTTTTAATTTTACTTCTACTTTTGTTTCTACCATCACAATTCCTCCCGGTTTTTCTCTATAAATCACCTGCTGGCTGTCCAGCGCGCAGCTTCTCAGCTATTTCATCAATTTTTCTTAGCCGGTGGTTAATTCCTGATTTGCTGATCTCCCCTCCGGAGACCATCTCGCCAAGCTCCTTTAACGTAACATCCTGGTAAGCGACACGCAGCTCCGCAATTTCCCTTAACTTTACAGGTAAAACCTTAAGACCGACAGTCTGCTCAATAAAGCGAATATTTTCTACTTGCCGCAATGCTGCACCGATTGTTTTGTTTAAGTTTGCTGTTTCACAATTGACAAGGCGGTTGACCGAATTTCTCATATCGCGGACAATGCGGATGTCTTCAAAGCGCAGGAGTGCATTGTGGGCACCGATAATATTCAGAAACTCAGTGATTTTTTCTGCTTCCTTTAAATACGTAATAAAGCCTTTTTTCCGCTCAAGCGTTTTGCTGTTTAAATCGAACAAATTCATTAATTCACATAGAGAGTCGTTGTGTTCCTGGTAAAGGGAGAACACTTCAAGATGATAGGAGGAGGTTTCCGGATTGTTCACCGATCCTCCCGCCAAAAAGGCTCCCCGTAAATAAGAACGCTTACAGCATTTCCTTTTAACAAGCTCCCGGGAAATATCGTGGACAAAAGTAAACCCGTCCCCAAGGATTTTTAAATCCTCTAAAATCCTCTTTCCTTCTTCTGAAAGACGCACAATATAAACGTTGTTCTTTTTCAAACGCATTTTTTTGCGGACAAGGAGCTCGACCTGTACATGCTCGTAACTCCTTTTGATCAATGTATAGATTCTTCTTGCGATTGCTGCATTTTCTGTTTGAATGTCAACAACCAGCTTTCGATTGGAAAAAGACAGAGACCCATTCATGCGGATTAATGCCGACAATTCCGCTTTTCCGCAGCAATCCTTTATCTCCATATTCGTCAATTCTTTTTTCGTTTCCGAAGCGAAAGACATCCCTCCACCCCCTGTAGACAAACGGTTGCATTACGTATTACGCATTGAACCTCTTTTTAGTTTCATCCATAAGCAAAGAAAATAATAAATCGGAAACTTTTTTCGTGTCATGGCGAATGACTCCATCTTCAACGCTGATAATATCGCCATATACAACTTTAAGGCCGAGGTCGTAAAGCTTTGGCAAATCATACTGGACAGGCTTGGCCAGCTCTTCCCTGTAGCGATACTGGACATCGAGCGGAATTTCTTGATTATGGACTAAAATGGTATCGATAAAAGCACAGTCCATATGTTCATAAATGGCTTTCACATGGTCGCTCGCAGTAAAATCATGTGTTTCTCCTGCCTGCGTCATTAAATTGCAAATATATACCTTTCTCGCTTTTGATCGGCATACTTCTTGACCAAGCCGCGGAACAAGCAAATTGGGAAGAAGGCTGGTATATAAACTTCCGGGACCGATGATAATTAAATCTGCCTGCCTGATGGCGTGAAGCGTTTCCGGCAATGATTTAATTCTTTTTGGTGATAAAAATACTTTTTTGATGCGCTTTCCGGAGAAAGGAATTTTCGATTCTCCGGACACAATCGTGCCATCTTCCATTTCGGCATGGAGGACAACGCTTTGGTTAGCGGCTGGCAGAACCTTGCCGCGAACGTTCAAAACCTTGCTCATTTCCTGGATCGCATGCACAAAATTTCCGGTTATCGAAGTCATGGCAGCCAAGATTAGATTTCCAAGCGAATGGCCTGAAAGTTCATTCGAAGTCTTGAATCTGTGCTGAAACATTTCTTCGATCAGCGGCTCAACATCAGAAAGAGCGGCCAGGACGTTCCTGATATCGCCGGGCGGTGGGATCTTAAGATCATTTCTAATCCGACCCGAGCTTCCACCATCGTCAGCAACTGTGACAATTGCGGTAATATCAACCGGGAGCTGCTTAAGTCCGCGCAACAAGACCGGCAACCCCGTTCCGCCTCCAATGATGACTATTCTAGGTTGTTGTTCGGTGGTCATGTCGTTGGGTCCTTTCTTCTCTCAATATCCCGGTGCGCAATTTTTGTATGATAGTCGTTCTCAAAATAGTGGCCAATATATTCGGCAAGCGCAACCGATCTATGCTGCCCGCCTGTACAGCCAATCGCGATAACGAGCTGGCCTTTCCCTTCACGCTTATAGTGGGGAAGCATAAAGCTAAGCAGTTCGGTTACCTTTTCCAAAAACTTCTGCGTTTCAATCCATTTTAAGACGTAGCTTGAAACCTCTTCATCAAGTCCTGTTTTTGGCCGCATATGTTCAATATAATGTGGATTCGGTAAAAAACGGACATCAAAGACAAGATCCGCATCGATTGGCAGGCCATGCTTGAAGCCGAAAGACACGACATTGACCGTAAAAATTAGTTTTTTATCAGCTGAGAATTCGGTTAAAATTTTCTCTCTAAGTTCGCGTGGTTTCATTTGAGACGTGTTATAAATAAGCTGTGCTCTTCCTTTCAGCTCTTCAAGAAGCTGTCTCTCCAGCTTAATCCCCTCGAGTGGCAGGCCTGCCGGAGCAAGCGGATGAACACGGCGTGTTTCCTTGTATCTTCTTACGAGTGTATTGTCATCTGCATCGAGGAAAAGTACTTGTGGCGCAACCCATGACTTTTCGGCAAGATCATCCAAAGCTTTAAAGAGGTGGTCGAAAAATTCTCTCCCCCTTAAATCCATAACCAGCGCCACTTTATTCATTTTATTCCCAGATTCCTTCATCAGTTCAAGAAACTTTGGTAATAAAGTAGGCGGTAAGTTATCGACGCAAAAAAAACCGAGATCCTCAAAACTTTGGATCGCTACCGTTTTCCCTGCTCCTGACATTCCTGTAATGATAACCAATTGGGTATCGTTAGCACCGGTACTCATTTCATTTCCCCCTGTAATAAAGTCTTTCTAACTCGGATCAAGACGGTAACTGATTAGTTCAAAATCCGGAGTGTATGTAAACGTCCCATACATGACTCCTTTACCGTGGATCATATAATCAAGTATATGATAATCGCCCGCTGCCATTGGCAAATTTTTTATATCTTCGAGGCGGTGCCAGGCGAGGATGCCCTCTTCGGATTCTTCAAGGTGAACACCATCTGCCTCGGTGGCAAAAAAAGTAAACATCATCCATTCCGAGATCAATTGGTCCCCATCCATCATAATGAAGGTAAAAATCCCTTTAATACTTGGGTTTCGCAAGTATATGCCCGTTTCTTCCCGATATTCCCTTATACATGAATCCCTTACGGATTCTCCCGGTTCCATTTTTCCGCCGGGAGCGACCCACCAGCTGCGACGGGGCTTTTGTAATAAAAGTATTTTGTCCTCTTTAAGCAAGACACAATTTGTTACCCGCTGCACGAATTCCACCTCAACTTATCCGTCCATTGTCACCCGGCTTTCGAAACGCCGATATTTCATTCTTTTCATTATACTATTTTTGACATACAGCTACAATGAATACAAATCGGATAATTTTAGGTAAAAAAAAATGATCCATATTGTTCACGCTTAGCCAATATTACATTGATAAAAAAAATAGCACAGGATAACCTGTGCTGTAGAAAAATATATTCTTAAAAGGGGGTCAATTTCTATTCCTATTCTACCTCAATATTATTTCACTACTGTTACAGCAGAATTAAAACATAATGACTTTTTTGTAAAGGAATGCCGACATCCAACAGCTCACCATAGTGAAATCGTGATACACGCTTGAATGTCATTGAATGTTCCAATCCGAAAATTTGTTCACAAAACCTAAGCTTTCGCGGTTTTTTGTGCTTCCTTCAGTTCTTCGATGAAATGCTGGGCACTTTGGGCAGCGATGCTTCCGTCTCCAGTAGCCGTAACAATTTGTCGGAGTGTTTTTTCACGAATGTCACCTGCAGCAAAGATACCAGGCACCTTTGTTTCCATCAATTCATTCGTTTCGATATAGCCATTTGCATTTGTGATGCCAAGATTGGCAAACGGCTTGGAGAGAGGCACCATTCCGATGTATATAAATACGCCATCGGCCGGAAAATCCTGCTCTTCCCCTGTTTCTGTGGAAACAAGGGTAACACTGCCGACTTTTCCATCCTTACCGTTGATCTCTTTAATTGTATGGTTCCAGATGAAGTCGATTTTGTCATTGGCAAAGGCACGTTGCTGAAGGATCGCCTGGGCGCGAAGCTCATCGCGACGATGAACAATCGTAACCTTTGTAGCGAAACGGGTCAAGTAAACCCCTTCCTCTACTGCTGAGTCTCCTCCGCCGACAACAACCAGCTCTTTTCCCTTGAAGAAGGCTCCGTCACAAACCGCACAATACGATACACCGCGGCCGCCGAGTTCTTTTTCACCAGGTACACCGATCTTTTTATATTCGGCACCGGTCGTAATAATGACAGCATGGGCCTTATACCGCTTGGATCCAGCAACAACCGTCTTATATTCTTCGCCGTCAATAATCTCTTTTATATCGCCATAGGCATATTCTGCACCAAACTTTTTGGCATGGTCAAACATCTTCGTTGATAAATCCGGCCCCAAAATATGGTCAAAACCAGGATAGTTTTCCACCTCTTCAGTGTTGGCCATCTGGCCGCCTGGCACGCCGCGTTCGATCATTAAAGTTGATAAATTGGCACGGGATGTATAAACAGCGGCCGTCATTCCAGCAGGACCTGCACCGGCAATAATCACATCATAAATTTTTTCTTCTGACACGTTGGTCCACTCCTTCGTCCACGAGGATTCGCATGACTTCATGGATTTTTTCACTCACTTTATTTATATCCTATCTACTCTTATCCTATAAAATAAAGGCTGCTATCGTCCAAGTATTTGCTCATTGCAGGCAGCTGTTCACGATTTTTACATACTTTTGCAATGTTGAGCCTGAAAGCCCGTATTGCTTGGCGATTGTCTGCTGCGGCACTTTTTCGTTTCTGAGCTTATGCCATATATACTCGATAGCCGCTGCCCAAGCTTTTGTATTTTTCAGATCCAGGCCTGCCTTCACAGCCTCCACAAACACGGAAAACCACATCAAATACAGGCCCGCCTCCTTCGTTCCGATCGGCCTATGAGAACGGTAAAGCAACTCAGCGGTATCGTGGGCCATTTTTGCTAAATGGGCTTCGAATCCCGCTGCTTCCGTAGTCAATAAAACGACATACTGCTTTTCAATTGCAGTGAATTTTTGATTCGCAATCGTTTCATCAGACGTAAGAATGTCATTTTTTTTATTCGAATGTGATGTTAAGAACAACGCAAATAATCTCTCTTCCGGATAGTCGCTGGCAAGCTTCTTCATGATCGAAGGGATGTGTTCTTCTAAGCCATTTGCCTGATGACGGTCTTCATTCCATGGTTCGAGACCTTCCTTTTCCGGATTTATTTCAAGCACCTTTTTCCAGTTCGCTTTTGCTGCCTGCTCGTGTCCCGTAAAGTATGCCGAATAAGCGAGCCAATAATAAAAACCGCCGTCCCCTTCGTAACCTTGGCGCTGCAGCTTTCGAAGCCACACGTAGGCACTCTCATACTCGCCGATCAACGCGAACGTTGTGCCTAGCTTATATTGGTGTTCAACGGAAATCGGCTTTATTTTACGAAGCACTTCTTTTATCTCGTTTACTTCCTCTGCATTATTTTCATAATAGGAAAATACGAGCCTGTTGCAAATCGCGTGCAAATTCCCTGGATTAAGTTTCAAAACTTCGTCAAGAATGCCGGACGCCTTCTCGGTTTCACCGAGATAAAAATACGCAAGCGCCAAATTGTTATAGGCTGACCAATATTCCGGATATTCTTTGATGACGCCATTCAGTATTGCTACAGCCTTTGGGAAATGGCCTGATTCGAGAAGCTCCCGGGCATGCTCTTGCCTGATAATAAGATCATCCTGGTCGTAAAGATCTTCTTCAAACTCCTCCGCTTCCAAAGTAAGCAGTTCAAGCAGGTCCTCCGTATCTTCCGTGAACTCACCATCCTGATCCAGATCCAAGTATAAATTGGCATGATGATAAGCATCTTTAAAAAATCCAAGATGGGCATAATTATTGGCTAAAAAATAATGGCATTCCGCCATTTCTTCATCAAGATCTTCAAGAATCGTATGCAGAAGACTATTTGAATATTGATAATCTCCCAACTCCGTGCAAACGACGGCAAGCTGGCAAACAATCATCGGCTCGCCTGGCTCAAGCTGCATGGCACGGTGCATATATTTTTTTGCTTTATTTAAATCCCTGCGCTGGTATGCTTTAATCCCTTTTGCGAAGTAATACTCACCAGTCGGGGCAAACGGTAATAGTTTTCCACGCTGTTGTCTAGCTTCTGAGTCTTTCCCCATGAAATCCTCCAAATAAATCGATTTTAACTACAGTAGTATACCATATGTGCAAGCAAGTAGAGAAGGGAATGAAACTGAATCGCAAACGTTTAGTACTGCCCTTATTAAAACGAGTGTGTTCCGGTGGTATCATCAAATAAAGAGGCGGTCCACAATGGGCCGCCGTTTCAAGATTATTTTTTTGTATGCCGCTCTTCCAAAACACTTAGAATCTCGCTAAAAGAAAGCTCCTGCTCCCTCAGCAAAACAAACAAATGGAAGATAAGATCTGCCGCTTCCCATTTCAGTTCCTCAGAGTCGCGGTTTTTCGCAGCAATGATCACCTCTGCTGCTTCTTCGCCGACCTTCTTAAGGATTTTATCGACACCTTTTTCAAATAAATAGGTCGTATACGCTCCTTCAGGGCGTTGCTGTTCCCGCTCTTTAATCACCTGCTCAAGCTTGGTGAGAATCTCATAGTTCGCCGCGCTGTCATTTTCAGCCGCGTTTGACTGCGTTGCATATAAAGAGTTGGTAAAACAGCTGACTGTACCGTTATGGCATGCAGGTCCGTTCGGGTTGACGAGGACGAGAATGGCGTCCCCGTCACAATCATATGTCATCTCGATAATTTTCTGCGTATTCCCGCTCGTCGCTCCCTTATGCCAGAGCTCCTGGCGCGAACGGCTGAAAAACCAGGTTTCTCCTGTTTCAATCGATCTTTCGAGAGATTCCCGATTCATATAGGCGAGCGTCAGAACTGCTTTTGTCACAGCATCCTGCACGATTGCCGTTACAAGTCCCTTTTCATCAAAGCGGATGTTGTCGATATTCAACGGACATGCACTCCTTTCTCCCGTAAAAATTCTTTTACTTCGCTGACAGATGTCTCTTTATAGTGAAAAATTGAAGCAGCAAGAGCTGCATCCGCTTTGCCGCTTATAAAAGCTTCGGCAAAATGAGCACTGCTGCCCGCTCCCCCTGAAGCGATGACAGGAACTGTTACTGCCTCACTGACCGCTTTTGTTAAAGCAAGATCGAAGCCATTTTTCTCGCCGTCGCTATCCATACTCGTCAGGAGAATTTCTCCTGCGCCCCGCTTCACAGCTTCCTGCGCCCAGGCGACGACTTCACGATCTGTCGGTGTCCTGCCGCCATGGGTGTATACCCGCCATGAACCGATTTCCGAATCATATTTTGCATCGATCGCGACGACAATGCATTGATTTCCGAAAAATCCAGCTCCTTCGGAAATCAAACCGGGATTTAGCACTGCCGCTGTATTTAATGACACTTTATCAGCACCCGCGCGCAAAATTCGTTTCATATCCTCAAGCGAATTGATACCGCCGCCAACCGTAAACGGAATTGCCAGTTGTGAAGCGACAGCCTTTACGACTTCGATCATCGTTTTTCTGCCTTCATGCGAAGCAGAAATGTCTAAAAATACAAGTTCATCTGCTCCCTGTTGATCATAAAAACGCGCCAGCTCGACCGGATCACCTGCATCGCGGAGCTGAACGAATTGGATCCCTTTTACAACCCGGCCTTCCTTGACGTCCAGGCAAGGGATAATCCTTTTTGTAAGCATTTACGCTTTCACCTCTCTTAGTGCCTCTGCAAGCGTAAAACGCTTTTCATAAAGAGCTTTACCGACGATCGCTCCAGTAATCCCGCTTTTCTCGTAAGCTTTTAATTGGTTTAAATCATCAAGCGTGCTGACTCCTCCAGAGGCAATGACACTTTTGCCCGTTTCCTCAGCCATTTGCTTCACTGCCTGCAAATTAGGTCCTGACAATGTCCCGTCTGTTGCAATATCGGTAAAAATAAACGTTTCCGCTCCAGCATCCGCAAACCGCTTTCCAAGCTCAATCGCTGACACTTCACTCGTCGTTACCCAGCCGTGCGTGGCGACAAAGCCATCCTTCGCATCAATGCCGACAGCGATTCGCTCTCGATATTTTTTGATCATCTCAATCGCAAAATCGGGATTTGAAACGGCGATACTGCCAATAATCACCCGGGAAATTCCATTTTCAAGATAATGAGCAATATCAGCTTCTGTACGAATCCCTCCGCCAATTTGCACGTTCGCCTGTAAATCCCTTGCTGCCTGAATCACATATTGATCATTGACCCGTTTTCCATTCTTTGCGCCATCAAGATCAACCATATGAATCCACTCAGCACCATCAGCGGCAAACTGCTTCGCCATCGCAAAAGGCGAATCACCGTAGACTGTTTCTTTCTCATAGTCTCCCTGGAGAAGACGAACACACTTCCCGCCTCTCATATCAATCGCCGGATAAATCGTAAATCCCATCAGGCCTTCTTCCTTTCCCCTGCAAGCTCGGTAAAATTGCGAAGCAGCTCCATGCCGAGAGCACCGCTTTTTTCAGGATGGAATTGCATCCCAAATATATTTGCCCTGCCTACAACGGCAGGAACTTCAACGTCATAATCAGCTTCTGCGATGATGACTTCTTGATCGGTACTTACATAGTAGGAATGGACAAAGTAAACAAAGTCGGCATCGATATTTTGTAAAATAGGAGAATCGTGGAGGAACCGAAGGCGATTCCAGCCCATATGCGGGACTTTATACAACTCCCTGCTGGCAGTGATCCCAGGAAAACGATGCACTTTGCCCGGCAATAGCGACAGTCCTGCTGTTAATCCGTTTTCTTCACTTTCTTCAAATAGCAGCTGCATACCGAGGCAAATTCCAAGCAACGGTTTTCCAGTCCGGGCAAAACGAATGATCATTTCGGCAAGCCCGGTTTGCTTCAGCCTTTCCATCGCATCTCGGAACGATCCGACTCCCGGCAAAATTAATGTATCGGCAGCTTCAAGCTCCCCGATGTTTTCGGAGATAAAAAACGGGGCATCGAGCCGTTCAAGCGCTTTGCTAACGCTGAACAGGTTTCCCATTCCATAATCGATAATCCCGATCATTTATAACATCCCTTTCGTTGATGGGACCCCTTTGATGCGGGGATCAACTGTGGTTGCTTCATCAAGCGCTCTTGCCAGCGCTTTAAAAATCGCCTCAATGATATGGTGCGTGTTTTGCCCATAATGAACAATCACATGCAAATTCATCCTTGCCTCAAGCGCCAGCTTCCATAAAAACTCATGGACAAGCTCAGTGTCAAACGTGCCAACCTTTTGGCTCGGGAACTCGGCGCGGATTTCAAGATGCGGACGGTTGCTCAAATCAACAACCACTTGAGCAAGCGCCTCATCCATCGGCACAAATGCATTGCCGTAACGCTTGATTCCTTTTTTATCGCCAAGCGCTTCGCGCAACGCCTGTCCAATACAGATGCCGATATCCTCTGTCGTATGGTGGTCATCGACGTCGGTATCGCCATTTGCATCGACCGTCAAGTTGAATTGCCCGTGCTTTGTGAATAAATCGAGCATATGCGTTAAAAATGGGACACCTGTCTCGAGCTTCGACTGGCCCGACCCGTCTATGTCAAAAGACAACTGAATATTTGTTTCGTTTGTTTTACGGTTAACTTCCGCTGTTCGCGCCATGTTTTTTATCCCTCCATGTCCTAAAGTAAATGTGATGATCGCTTGAATCCGTCCGGTGCTGGCGAAACAGGTTTCGCTTAATTATTGCGCTGAGCGCTTAATTATTTTTCTGAACGCTTAATTATCCGCGTGAACGCTTAATTATTTTTCTGAGCGCTTAATTATCTGCATGAACGCTTAATTATTTTTCTGACGGGCTTATTTTTTATGAAATCTCGCCTCTACAGCGCGCGCATGGGCTTCAAGCCCTTCGAGGCGGGCGAACGCTGCAATTTTTTCAGCATTTTCGGTTAACTTCTTTTCACTATAATAAATAATACTCGATTTTTTCTGAAAATCTTCGACATTTAACGGGCTCGAGAATCGGGCAGTGCCATTTGTCGGCAAAACATGGTTTGGGCCGGCAAAATAATCACCGACCGGCTCGGGACTGAATCTGCCGATGAAAATCGCTCCCGCATGGCGGATTTTACCCAACAGCTCAATTCCGTTCTCAGTCAAAATTTCGAGATGCTCTGGAGCAAGCTGATTGACAGTGTCAATTGCTTCATCGATGTTGTCTGCTACATAAATGATGCCAAACTCCTTTATCGCTTGCGCCGCAATTTCCTTTCGCGGCAACAGTTCCAACTGCTTTTCAACTTCCAGCGACACTGCTTCTGCCAGCGCTTGCGATGTCGTGACAAGAATGCTGCATGCTCTTGGGTCATGCTCCGCCTGGGAAAGAAGGTCAGCAGCTATTTCATCAGGAAAAGCCGAATCGTCAGCCAGTATTGTAATTTCGCTCGGGCCGGCAATCATATCGATGTCGACATCACCGAATACTTCACGCTTGGCAAGGGCAACATAAATATTTCCGGGACCGACAATTTTATCGACCGGCCGGATCGATTCCGTTCCATATGCGAGTGCAGCAACTGCCTGAGCACCCCCGACCTTATATATTTCCTCAACTCCGGCTTCCTTGGCAGCGACCAGAACGGCAGCCGGGAGCTTGCCTGTTGCGTCGGGCGGAGAAACCATCACAATCCGCTGAACGCCTGCAACTTTTGCCGGAACGACATTCATAAGCACTGATGACGGGTAGGCCGCGGTTCCTCCAGGAACATAAACACCGACTGCATCGAGCGGAGTTACTTTTTGGCCAAGCATTGTTCCTGATTCGTCGCTTGTCATCCAGGACGGGTGCAGTTGTTTCTCATGGAATAATCGAATGTTCACAGCCGCTTCTTTTATAATCGAAACAAGCTCTCCATCAAGCTCCGCATACGCTGCTTCAACCTCAGCCTGGTCAACCGTTAAGCCTTTCAACCTGGCACCGTCAAACTTTTCCGTATAAGCCAATAACGCGCCATCACCTTGTTTTCGAACATCGGTGATAATAGCTTTTACGGCCGAACGCTGCTCTTCTGTGCCGCTGTCAATTGACCTTTTCAAAGAAATTTGCTTATCAATTTTTCGAATCTCCATTTCTTCCACCCTTTCAAGCCTGAAGCATGATTAGACAGGCTCTCCGTCGATAACTGCTCCTAATCTTTCAACAAGCTCACTGATTCTGCTATCTTTCATCCGGTAGCTGACCGGATTGACAAGCAGTCTCGTTGTAATATCGGCAATTCTTTCGTATTCGACCAGCCCGTTTTCTTGTAAGGTCCGGCCGGTCGACACAATATCGACGATCCGGTCTGACAGCCCGATAATCGGGGCCAATTCAATCGAACCGTTCAGCTTAATTATTTCCACTTGTTCTCCTTGCTGGCGAAAATAAGCTGCGGCTACATTCGGATACTTTGTTGCAATTCTTGGGGCTACATCGTTCATCTTCGTACCAGGCAGCCCGGCCACTGCCAAATAGCAGCTGCTAATTTTTAAATCAAGGAGCTCATACACGTCCCGTTCTTCCTCAAGCATGACATCCTTCCCGGCCATCCCTAGATCAGCAACGCCATGCTCGACATATGTCGGCACATCCATCGGCTTGGCAAGAATAAAGCGGAGCCTTTCCTCTTCCACTTCCAAAATCAGCTTCCGTGACTCATCAAATTCGGGCGGAAGCTTGTACCCTGCTTTTCGAAGCAGGTCTGCCGCCTCTTCAAAAATTCGCCCTTTCGGCATCGCAATCGTTAAAAAATCATTCATGAGGAGACTCCTTTCCTGCGTTGCCAAGCAAAAAGCTGGTCTCATTATACTTGTTCGTATAGGCATCAACATTTTTGACACCGTTAATATCCTGGAGAACAACCTTAAGCCCGCTTTGGCGTTTCGTTTTTACCAATTCATATGCCTCTTTACGGCGCTCACCGCTAAACAGGATACAATGGATAGGCTCATTACTTTCGATCGGTCCGAGCGCTTCAAGCAGGTTGTCGAGGCGGATCGCAAAACCGGTTGCACCGCTCGATTTGCCAAACTTTCGCAGCAGGCGGTCATACCTGCCTCCATTGCCGATCGGAAAGCCCACCTGGCCCGCATAAACTTCAAAAACAATGCCCGTGTAGTAGCTCATATGGCTGACAAGCGTCAGATCAAACTTTATGTTATCCTCCATGCCAAAATCAGCAATAATGTTCCAAAGCTGGCTTAATTGCGCGACCGCTTCCGCTCCTGTCCCGTTTTCAATCAGGCATAAAGCTTTTTCGATTACTTCCCGGCCGCCGCGCAGCTTTAGGAAATCGAGTAGACGCTGTTTATCAATCGACGATAAAGACAGGGCTTTTACATGTTCACGGTAACCAACATAGTTTTTTTCATATAAAAACTTCATTAATGATTCGGCGCGCTCTTCCGTGCCAAGAATTTGCAAAAACAATTCACGGACAAAACTGATATGGCCAACAGACAGCTGAAAATCGCTCAAACCTGTGTCTTCAAGAACCGAGATCAATAACGCAATTACTTCTCCATCCGCGCTGATCGTTTCATCCCCGATGCACTCGACCCCAATCTGCTCAAACTCAGCTGGCCGGCCGCCTTCCCGCTGCTGGGCCCTGTATACATTTGCCGCATATGCAAGCCTTAACGGCATATCATCATCCAATAGCTTCGAAGCAGCGACTCTCGCAATCGGTGCAGTCATATCGGGCCGCAATACAAGGGTGTGCCCCTGCTGATCCAGCAATTTAAATAGTTGCATATCGGGAATCGCTGAAGCAGATCCGACCGTTTCAAAGTACTCAAGGGCCGGTGTTTCAATAAACTGGTACCCCCACTGTTTCATCCCATCCTCAATCGACGTTCGGACTTTGTCCTTCATTTCGAATAATTCGGGTAATGTATCTCTCATGCCTAACGGCTTTTCAAACATAAATAACTGGCTCATTTTATTCATCCTTTGCTGAAAACTAACACGCACATTTTTGAAGTTACGTTTTATTTTGTTCTTAAAGCGTTTTACTATGACTTTCTGTTCCGCGATCTAGCTTAACAACTCTATTGCTAATTGTTTATCTTAAATAAAATGCTTTAGTTCGCTAATGTATTAGCAAAATGAAGTTATTTGTAGTGTAACGGTTTTGCGGTGTGTCGTCAACCAAAAAACTGCCTTGTTTTCAACTAAAAAGAGCCTTATTAACCTTCGTTAATAAAGCTCTGATCGTAAATCGGATCTTCCGCCCGGCGTTCGGCCAGCTGTTCCTTCGTATAGATGATTCGCATCGGGTTTCCGCCGACAAATGCCCCCGCAGGAACATCCTTATGGACAAGCGTACCAGCCGAGACAATCGCCCCGTCCCCAATCGAAATCCCCGGCAATATCGTCGTGTTTGCACCAATCATCACTTCACTGCCAATCTCAACCGGCCCAAGCCGGTATTCTTTAATGAGATATTCATGGGCAAGAATCGTCGTATTGTACCCGATGACCGTATTACGGCCGACGCTGATTTTTTCGGGAAACATGATATCAAGCATAACCATCAAGGCAAATGAGGTTTGCTCGCCGACATCCATTTTTAAAAAGGTGCGATACAGCCAGTTTTTCATACCAAGAAACGGAGTGTAACGGGCTGCCTGAATCACTGTGAAATTTTTGACGACCTTGAAAAAGGGAACCGTTTTATAGACATGCCAGAGAGAATTTGCTCCTTCAACAGGATAGCGGGTTGTCTTTCTCATCCTACACTCCAACAATATCCAATAAATCCGGCATTGTTTCAAGGATGTAATCAGGCTGATAGGAAGCGATATAGTCTCGCCCTTTTACGGTCCAGGCTACGCCTGCCGTCCTCGTTCCGGCATTTCTGCCTGCCAACACATCATGATGGTTGTCGCCGACCATGATCGCTTCATGAGCATGTGAACCCAGCTGGTTTAAAGCTTTTAGCACCGGCTCCGGATCAGGCTTTGCTTTCTCAACATGATCAAGGGCGACAATCACATCAAAAAATGGATCTAGATTGGTCAGCTTTAAGCCTTTTAAAATGACATCCTCCATTTTCGTCGAGACAATTGCTAGCTTGTAGTCATTTTCCTTCATGGTTCGAACCGTTTCGAAAACGCCTGTAAATTCTTTGACAAGCAGGTCGTGGTTCGAGATATTGTACTTCCGGTACGTCTTAATCATATCCTCTGTCAACGCCGGATCGATAGAATTAAACGTGTCGGTCAACGGCGGGCCGATGAACGGCAGCACATCTTCACGCCGATATTTTTCCGGATAGTAGCTGTCAAGCGTGTGCAAAAATGAAGAAATGATCAGTTCATTTGTGTCGATTAATGTTCCGTCTAAATCAAATAAAATCGCGTTAATGTTAGTGCTCATACGTAGCTTCCTTTCCTTTTGCAAGCTCGGCCCGATTCCATACAAATGCGACAGCAAGTGTTAATAGGACCGCGACAGTAAGGCGAATCAATAACAGCGGCAATACTGGGATTCCCAGTGGGATAAAGATTAAGGTGTCCTCGACAACAGCGTGGCAGGCGACGAGGAAAATAAACGCAATCGTGACATCCTTTTTGCTGACCCCGTCCTCTCGCACCGCCTGGATCATCACGCCCGCCCCCATTGCCAGGCCGAATAATAGCCCGGATGCGAGCGTCGTCGAAGTATTATCTTTCATGCCAAGCAGCCTCGTAACCGGGGCCATCCAGTTCGAGAAAACATTGAGCCATTTTAAATCCTTCAAAAATTGGATTCCAACCATTAACGGGATTACGACGGCGGCGAGCTGAATGATGCCGATACCGCCTTTTTCGACCGCCTCGATAAATATTTCAGTAAATCCTTGTGCCGGCTCCTCTTTTGCAGGTATCAGCCCGTATTTCGCCAGTTCGGCGCCGCCCTGCCAGACAAGATTAATAACGACGGCGGATACAAAAGCAAGCCCGAGCCTGACCACGATAACGATCCACAGCTTAACGCCAACCTTTAGAGCGACACCGGTTTCAATAAGTAAATTATGGGAAAATGAAAGCATCACCGCAAGGATAAATACTTCTTTAACGGTTAAGTCGAGAGAAAGAATCGCACCAATTGCAGCATATAAGTTTAAAAAATTGCCGAGAACAAGTGGAATAGCTGCATCCCCTGACAAGCCGAACACCGACATTAATGGTGCAATCATATCAACTACCCATGGCAGCACTGGAGTATATTGAAGCAGTGTCACAATTAGCGTTACCGGAAATACAATTTTCCCCAGTGACCATGTCGTGTGTAAACCAACCATTAATCCCTTTTTGATTGAACCAAGAAGCATATTCTCTTCCCCTCTTTTATGCTTTATCTAAATAGCGGGTTTTCGCTAACCCCGTTTTTCTTCTGTATACAAGTAAAACAACTGCCCCGATAATCAAGGCGATCGAAATCGTCTGTGCCATTCTTAAATTCTCAGTCAACATCAGGCTGTCGGTCCGCAATCCTTCGATAAAAAATCGGCCGATTGAATACCAAGTCACATAAGTAAGGAAAAGCTCCCCGCGCCGCAGATTTACTCTCCGCAACAGGAGTAATACAATAAATCCGGCCAGATTCCAAACCGACTCGTATAAAAACGTCGGATGATAATAGCTTCCGCCTATGTACATCTGATTGATGATAAATTCGGGCAGAAACAGGTCTTCAAGAAAGGCGCGGCTTACTTCTCCGCCATGCGCTTCCTGGTTGATAAAATTTCCCCATCTGCCGATTGCCTGGCCGAGGATGATGCTCGGTGCAGTAATATCGGCAAGCTTCCAAAAAGATATCTTCTTTTTCTTTGCAAAAATATACGCTGTGATAACCGAACCGATCAGCGCCCCGTGGATGGCAATGCCGCCATTCCAAATCTGCACGATTTCACTTGGGTTTTGCGCATAATAGTCCCATTCAAAAATGACGTAATAAATCCGCGCACTAATGATCGCTATCGGAATCGCCCATAGCATTAAGTCGGCAAGCAGATCCTTTGAAAGACCCCTTCTGTCCGCTTCTCGCATCGCAATCCAGAGCGCCAGTGCAATTCCGACGCCGATAATCACCCCGTACCAATGAACTTGTATCGGGCCAAGCGTAAAGGCAATCGGATCAAGCGGCTGAATATTTTCTTCCATGTTCACTTCTCCTCTTTCAGCTTATTGACCTTACACATCTTCATGTTCGCCATCTTCAATCACATCTGTCAGTCGGTTTGTAAACTGTTCAGCCGCATTCATCCCCATTCGTTTCAAGCGGAAGTTCATTGCTGCGACTTCAATAATAACAGCAAGGTTTCGGCCTGGACGCACTGGAACGGTCAACTTTGTAATCTCGCTATCAATGATTTTCATTTTCTCTTCATCTAATCCGAGCCGGTCATAGGTTTTATTTTGATCCCACAGTTCAAGACTGATAACGAGGGAAATCCGCTTGTAGCTGCGGACGGAGCCAGCGCCAAATAATGTCATGACATTGATGATGCCGAGTCCCCTGATTTCAAGCAAATGCTCAATCAACTCGGGTGCATTTCCCACTAATGTATCCTGGTCTTCCTGGCGAATCTCAACGCAGTCATCCGCGACCAGGCGATGCCCCCGTTTTACAAGCTCCAACGCTGTTTCACTTTTACCAACACCGCTTTTTCCGGTAATTAACACACCGACACCGTAGATATCGACAAGAACACCATGCACAGCGGTTGTCGGGGCGAGCTTGCTTTCAAGAAAGTTTGTTAAACGGCTCGAAAAACGGGTTGTTTTCCATTTTGCGCGCAGCACAGGAACAGACTCCCGCTCTGACGCTTCAATGAGTTCTTCTGGAACGTCCATTTCCCTTGTCACAATGATCGCCGGAGTGATATCGGTGCAGAGCTGCTCCATCCGGGATTTTCGTTCCTGACCATTTATTTTTGCAAAAAAGGTGAGCTCCGTCTTTCCAAGGAGCTGGATCCTTTCAGCAGGATAATATTCAAAGTATCCGGCAATCTCAATTCCCGGCCGTGAAATATCACTGGTTGTAATCGGGCGGTTAATTCCTTCTTCCCCGCTGATGAGCTCAAGATCGAATTTTTCGATAATATCTTTCGTACGAACTTTTGGCAACCTAAGCTTCCTCCCTTTGTGCGCACTCGTAACCTGCGGGCTCGCAAGTTTAACTTCTCTTATTTTAGCACTTTTTGAGAAAGAACCAAACGAATGGATACAGAAATCTTTTCATTCGAGTTTTTTAAATTCAGGAAGAGATTTATGTTAATTGGTATAAATCCAGACAAAAACACATACATTTTATCATGGACAAATAGTATTAATTCTTTTTGAAATAGGTCTAGACAACTATACTTCTAATTGCTATGATAATAGTGTAAACGAATTCATTTTTTAATTTTTGGAATTTTTTATTCTATTATTCTTTAAAAGGGGGAACCAACTATGCGCAAAGAGGAACGCTTAGCCACGGAGATTATTGAGCAATTGGGCGGAGCAGCGAACATTGCAAACCTTGCGTCATGTATGACCCGGCTCAGGGTACAGCCGGTGGACGAAAGCAAGGTAAACATCACAGGCATTAAAAACATTGATGGCGTTATGGGAATTGTTGAGGAAGAAACGATCCAAATTATCCTCGGACCGGGCATTGTTACGAGAGTAGCGGATGAAGTTTCAAAGATTACCGGAAGAGATGTCAGTTTAGTAGATGAAGACAGCGACAATCCATTTGCAGGATTGGCAGACAAAACAAAAGCGGATTTAAAGAAAAAAAATGCAACCCCGTTCAAGCTGTTTTTAAGAAGAATCGCGAGCATCTTCATTCCGCTGATCCCGGCGATCGTCGCATCCGGTTTAATTGCCGGGCTTACGAATGTGATTATCCGGTCAGGGGCCGATCCAGAATCGACGGTCGTTAAAGTATTAAGCTTGATCGGCTGGGGATTGTTTAGCTATTTATTTGTATTCGTTGGAGTCAACACGGCCAAAGAATTTGGAGGCTCACCGGCACTCGGCGGCGCAGCTGCGATTATTTTATATAATCCCGGTCTTGCTGACATCACATTATTCGGCGAGGCACTCGTTCCAGGACGGGGCGGTTTAATCGGCGTTATGCTCGCTGCCGCATTTATCGCTTTCTTGGAACGGCGACTTCGCAAAGTCGTTGCGGCGTCTATTGATATTATTTTCACACCAACTCTCGCCTTATTAATTACTGGCGTTGCAACACTGTTTATTTTGCAGCCAGTCGGCGGACTCATCTCTGACTTGATTACAAAAGGTCTGCTTGGATTAATTGATATGGGTGGAATTTTTGCCGGGCTGATCCTTGCCGGAACATTCCTGCCACTCGTTGTTACAGGTCTGCACCAAGGGTTGACACCCGTCCACATGGAATTGATTAATACGATTGGCGATGACCCGCTGCTCCCTATTCTTGCGATGGGCGGCGCCGGCCAGGTCGGGGCAGCATTCGCCATTTACTTTAAAACAAAAAATGCCCGCCTCAAAAAAGTCATTAAAGGCGGACTTCCGGTTGGAATGCTCGGCATTGGCGAACCGTTGATCTTCGGGGTCACCCTCCCGCTTGGCCGACCGTTTCTAACCGCATGTTTAGGAGCAGCAGTCGGCGGCGCCTTCCAGGCATTCTTTAATGTCGCAACCATTGCGATTGGCGTTTCCGGAATTCCGCTTGTCTTCCTCGTCAATACAAACGAAATGGTCTTGTATTTAGTCGGCTTGCTTATCGCTTACTTTTTCGGATTTCTTTTCACATGGCTGTTTGGTTTCAAAGAAGAAATGGCCAGAAATATTTAATGACGCTGTGCAACTTGACCGGATAACCCGGTTGTACAATGATTCGTCCCGAAGGAAATTGCATTTAACTCGTATACTTGATAACTTTTAATATGGGTGTAGGCTCAAATGTTGCTTGTATACGCTCAAGCACAAAATAAAACAAGGAGGAAACCTTATTCCTCCTTCTTGGTGTTTGTTTTTCAAAAATCCCTAATGGCTGTGAGGTGTACATGTTGATTGGGATCTCCGTGTATTTAACAGAGAATAAAAGAGAGCAAAACCGCATCTGGATTGAAAAAGCTTCTTCGTGCGGCTTAAAGTCTATCTTTACATCGCTCCATATTCCCGAAGATGACCATGCCAGATATAAAGAGCTGCTCATTGAATTGGGAACCTTGGCCAAAGAAAATGATATGGAGCTTCTGGCAGATGTTTCCCCCTTATCATTAAGCTATCTTGGCTTGACATGGGAAACGATTAGCCAATTAACGGACTGGGGGCTTACTGGAATCCGGGCTGATTACGGGTTTAGTGCCGATCAAATCGTCCAGTTGTCAGCGCTGATGAAAGTAGGCATGAATGCCAGTACAGTGTCACATACGGAGCTTGATGAATGGATCAGTATGGGCTTAAACGTTAGCAATGTTGAAGCATGGCATAACTTTTACCCACGTCCTGAGACCGGGCTCGATGCACGCTTCCTATCGGAAAGAAATCAATTTTTAAAAAATAAAGGCTTGACAACAATGGCATTTATCCCGGGAAACCTGGATTTAAGGGGTCCGGTCTTTGCCGGTTTGCCAACGGTTGAGGAACATCGAAGCGCTTCCCCGACAGCTTCAGCCGCTGAATTAATGTATTCACTCTATACAGACAAAGTTTTAATCGGAGATCATACTGTTACCGACAGCACTTTACAGCAGCTATCAAGCCTTGTAAATGGCGTGATCCTGTTAAAAATGAAGCCTGTCGATCAAAACGACTCTCTTCCGATACTTAACGAGATCCATACAAACCGGATGGATCCGGCCCGGGACGTCATTCGCTCCGTAGAATCCCGGTCATATGCCCAAACCGGAAATGGACAAATTCTGCCGGCCAATCAGCTTGAACGCCGTACAGGCGCGATTACGCTCGATAATCAGCTTTACGGCCGATACTCTGGTGAGCTCCAGGTCACGTTAACAGATCTGCCGAAAGATGAACGGGTCAATGTTATCGGCTATGTACAGGATGAGGATATTCCCCTGCTCAGGCAAATTCGGGCTGGTGGGAAATTTACATTTATCATGGAGGGTTAATATGAATATATCGAAATTAAATACAGAACAGCGTAACCCAAAAACGATGAATATCGATTTAATGGCAACAGATGAGATCATCTCAACTATCAATGAAGAGGATAGCCTCGTTCCGATTGCGATCGCCCGGGAGCTGCCGTCCATTTCAAAAACAGTTGACATGATCGTTGCTTCTTTTAAAAGCGGCGGCAGGCTTATTTACACCGGCGCAGGAACATCGGGACGGATCGGCATTATCGATGCTTCCGAATGCCCGCCTACATATGGAACAGAACCCGAGATGGTGGTCGGCATCATTGCAGGCGGGAAAAAGGCGATGACGGAAGCCGTTGAAGGTGCCGAAGATGACCACGATCAAGGTCGGAAGGATTTAGAGGACATTCACTTATTGGCACAGGATATTGTCGTCGGCATTGCTGCGAGCGGCCGCACTCCGTACACGATCGGCGCTCTTGAATATGCCAATCAAATCGGCGCTGCCACTGTTGCTGTCGTCTGCAGTAAGGATTCTGAAATGGAAAAGGTCGCAAACGTAACGATAGCCCCGATTGTCGGGCCGGAAGTCGTGACCGGATCAACAAGGATGAAAGCCGGGACCGCGCAAAAACTCGTTCTAAATATGCTGACAACCGCATCGATGATTAAGATGGGGAAAGTTTACGGCAATCTCATGGTTGACGTGCAAATGACGAATGAAAAGCTGTTTATACGGGCCGAGAATATCGTCAAAATGGCAACCGGTGCTGACGAAGAAACTGTAAAAGCTGCATTGGACGAACAAAATTACAATACAAAAGCCGCGATTGTACAAATTATCACCGGGTTGGAAGCGAAAGCAGCAGCAGACCTGCTTGAAAAGCATTCTGGCTATTTGCGGAAAGCGATTGGAGAATAGAAAAAACAGGC
Organism: Bacillus sp. V33-4; assembly: GCF_002860225.1. NCBI lineage: Bacteria > Bacillati > Bacillota > Bacilli > Caryophanales > Bacillaceae > Bacillus > Bacillus sp. V33-4. Next base: position 11,582 of record NZ_PGVC01000001.1, on the reverse strand, counting down.
CCCCATACCCTTGCTAATAGTGGTATGGGGGTCTATTTTACACCAACTGGTATAGACAACTATATAATAAAACGTTTATAATATAACTAAGTCAATTTCACAATAATAAGCTAAACCGAAAAACGAATGAAGTTGTCTGGTTATACAGGAGTATGCCGTAGGAAACGAATAATACTGTCTTAATTTTAAATAACTGTTCGTTTTTCAATTAAAGAATTGCTTTATGAATTCATTCAACTATAAAGTTATTAGGAAATGGAGATGAAGAGGTTGGATCGTCTTCTTATTGTTAACGGAAGGATCGCTCTTGAAAACGAGTGGCTTAATAATGGGTTCATCTATATAGAAGGCACTGCCATTAAGGAAATCGGCACAATGGACCAGCTTCCTAATCTTGATGAACAAGCTCGAATTATCGATTTATCCGCCGGCTATACCGCCGTCCCCGGATTCATTGATGTCCATATTCATGGTGCGGGCGGGGCAGATACAATGGACGCCACCCCGGATGCGTTAACGACAATCGCAGCCACCCTGCCTGCAGAAGGGACGACAAGCTTTCTGGCGACAACGATTACTCAGGAGAAAACTGCAATTAAAAAAGCGCTTGAAAATGCGGCCCAGTACAGCACAACGCAAAATAAACCAGGTAAAGCAGAAATGCTCGGCATCCATCTCGAAGGTCCGTTTATTAATAAAATTCGTGCCGGCGCCCAGCCGGAGGAATATATTATTGATCCGGATATAGACCTGTTCAGAGATTGGCAACAGGCGGCAGAAAACCAAATTAAGCTTGTCACTGTAGCTCCCGAGCTTGCGAACGGCCTCGATTTTATTCACTATTTGCACGAAACAGATGTGATCGCCTCAATCGGCCATTCAGATGCCAACTACGAGGTAATGGCGAAAGCGGCCGGGGCCGGAGCCCGACACGTGACACACCTTTTTAACGGAATGCGCGGGCTTCACCATCGCGAGCCGGGAACAGCCGGAGCGGCTTTGCTGCTCAATGAACTTAAGATCGAACTGATTGCAGACGGAATCCATGTCCGGCCTGAAATGGTCAAACTCGTTCTCAACGCAAAGGGCAAGGATGGAATAATATTAATCACGGATGCGATGCGAGCTAAGTGCCTCAAAAATGGTGAATACGATCTTGGGGGACAAACCGTAAAAGTAGCCGATGGAAAAGCGCTATTAGCTGACGGTACCCTTGCCGGCAGTATTCTAAAAATGAATAATGCGGTTAAAAATGTGAATGAATTTACAAACGCCCCACTCCTCGATGTGATTACGCTTGCAAGCGCCAACCCGGCAAAGCAGCTGAACATGTTTGATCGCAAAGGCAGCATTGCGCCTGGAAAAGATGCCGATATTGTCATCCTTGATGAACAGCTTCGAGTGATCATCACATTATGCCGCGGCCAAATCGCCTACGGAAAAGAGGTGTTCGACAAGCAATGAAGATTGTTCGTGCAAGCAACTATGAAGAAATGAGCATGAAAGCTGCAAAAGGGATTATTGAGAAGGTGCGCAGCAAACCCGATATTACTTTAGGGCTTGCTACCGGCAGCACACCGAAAGGCGTCTATCGGTGCATCATTGAAGACCACAAGCATTGCGGCACCTCCTATCAGCAGGCTGCCTCCGTTAATCTTGACGAATATATCGGCCTTGATCAAAAGGACCGGAACAGCTATCATTCTTTCATGTGCCGTGAGTTTTTTGATCATATCGATCTTCCGCTTGAGCGGGCGTTCATACCTAACGGCACTGCGACGGACCTGCTTACTGAGTGCGCCCGCTATGAAAAGACGATTCAAGCTCTTGGCGGAATCGATCTGCAAATATTGGGAATCGGACATAATGGGCATATCGGCTTCAATGAACCAGGTACCCCTTTTACTAGCAGAACCCATGTTGTTTCCCTTGCAGAGAGTACCCGGCAGGCAAATTCCAGATTTTTCACGTCCGTCGATGAAGTTCCGACTTCGGCAATCACAATGGGAATTGCAACAATTTTAGACAGTGCGGAAATTTACCTTTTGGCGTCCGGATCTTCCAAAGCAGACGCGATCGCGCGGCTAATTGGCGGTGATGCCGATGAACAGTTTCCGGCTTCAGCATTGAAGTTGCATAAAAACGTCACGATTTTTGCTGATGAGGACGCATTGAATTTGATTTAGCATAAAGACAAGGAGAATCGACCATGATTGATAAAAACTCACCGATTCCTATATATCATCAGCTTGAAGAACACCTTAAAAGCAAAATTGAGAGCGGTGCTATTAAAGCGGACGAGGCGATTCCATCCGAACGGGAATATGCGGAACGGTACCAGATCAGCAGAATGACCGTCAGGCAGGCGCTGAACAATCTAGTTAGTGATGGTTATTTATACCGTCAAAAAGGAAAAGGAACATTTGTCAATAAGAAAAAAGTAGAGCAGCGGCTCCACGGATTAACGAGCTTTACCGAGGATATGATCGAACGGGGAATGAAGCCGAGCAGTAAGCTGCTTTCTTTCGAGATCATTGCCGCCGGGGCTGAAACAGCTCACCGCCTAAACATAAAAGAAAATACACCTGTTTACGAAATTAAGCGGGTTCGCCTTGCAGATGCAGCTCCGATGGCGCTGGAGACTACTTATCTACCTGCGAACTTAATAAAGGGCCTCACTGAAGAGATCATCAACCAATCCCTCTACCGTTATATTGAGGAGAAGCTGTCATTCACTATCCATGAGGCTACCCAGCAGATCGAGGCTGCAATCGCAAAAGACATAGAAATTAAGCATTTACAGATTGAAAAAGGCGCGCCTATCTTATTAATCCATCGCTCTTCCTTTTTAAAGGATGGCAAACCGTTTGAATACGTTAAATCGGCATACCGCGCTGACCGTTATAAATTTATCCACTCAATGCAGCGTGGCAAATAGGTTCGAAAAGGAAAAGCCGGCACCGATTGGGGTGCCGGCTTCCCTGATTTATTTTTGACTTGCAGGTTTGATCACAGCTTTTTGAATAATCAGGTTAACTGCCGCCATAAGCACTGCTGCAAGGAACGCCATACCGAATCCTTCAATTTCAAACGCAGTGCCCATAATTCCATCTGTCAAAAGTAACGTGATTGCATTCACGACAAATAAAAACAGACCGAGGGTCAGAACTGTAACAGGCAAAGTGAGCAAAATCAGAATCGGACGAACAAGAATATTAAGCACCGCTAAAATAAAACTCGCAGCAAGTGCCGAACCAAAACCCTCTAAATAAAAATCTTCAAAATAACCGGCTATTGCCATAAATAACACCGAGTTAATTCCTATACCGAGCAGCCATCTCATCTGTTAGTACTCCTTATTAGGCAAAATAAACACTAGAACGAGGTAAACAATCGTCAACGGGAAAAACCCGGTCAAGAAAAGGAGAATGACAAATAATACTCGTAAAATCGTTGCATTTATGCCAAGTGACTGGGCTAAACCACCAAGGACACCTGCCAGCTTGCGGTCTGTTCGCGATCGGACAAGCTTCATTTCCATTCCTCCTATTTTTTTAAATTAATTCCAAAAGATTTTCGCACCGAAATCGAGCCTGTTTTTGTTTCTGCAGACAGATTTACAGTTCTGATCTCCTCGTTAACAGGCTTGAAGGTCATTGTTTTTTGGGCAATTTCGTTTTTTTCGTCAACTATTTGAATACCCTCAAGGTCTACGGTAAAACCACCGAGGTTCGTTCTCAAATTCCCATTGACCGCGAGCTTCTCAGGAATGAATAATTCAATGCTCCCCGTTGCTCCTTTTGCGATAATGCGTTCGGCCCTATCCCCTGTAAGTGAGCAATGAACATTGCCATTAAAGGTCTGGATATCTACCTCGGCAAAGTCCCCTTCTAATTTTATCGGCCCGTTAATCGTTTCCGCATCAACCTCTCCAATCCTGCTGCCAACAATCGTGATCGGACCGTTGGCTGTTTCTGCTTCCAGCTTTTCGCAGCTTACGCCATCAAGATTAATCTTCCCGTTAGCTGTCTTTACTTTGCAATTTTTCGCGGATAAACCATTGCCGGCAATATACCCGTTAAATATCCGCACCTTCACATGCTCGTATTCGTCCTCAGGAATATAGACTGTTGCATCAATTTTCATCCACTTTTGCTGGGTCACAAAACGGAGCTTCTCACCTTCAATTGCAAAGATCGTATCCTTTAAAAAGCTTCGTCTCGCTTCGTCCTGATTTTCGACACGGTAGATCCTGGCGTGGCATTCTATCCGGACATCGCGCTCGTTCCCCGGTAAAACTCGAATAGACCCGTTCGCTATGTCAATGTCTATCTCCTTTAAAAACGCATCGCCATGCTGAAAAATATGCGATATATCGACCGAATGACCAAAGTTAAAATCCAGATCGAAATCCTTTATTTTCTGGAAAGCGGTATCGACAAATTCAAAAATCTTGTCTTTTGTCGATTGCAGCTTTTGGTGGGTAAACTGCTCTTTCTTTGCTTCCTGAAATTCGACGTTTGTCGATATTTCATGGACGCTATCCTGCTGCTTTTGTTCCTTCGACTTGCTTGCATCGTCAAGCCCTTCCAACAGGGTTAATGCTTCTTCCACAGAAAGCTTGCCTTCTTCGACCAACTTTAATATGCGCTTGCGTTCCTCTTTCATTATCTTCCCTCCAACAAGAATGATTTATTAACGGATTTCTGAGTTACAATCACTGAATACACACGGCAAATATTACATTAAAATAACTTAAAGCAACCTTTTTGTATTGATACGTTCAACTCCTTAATTGTAGTACGCAAGGAAGTGACCCAAAGTTTCAGCCAATTTTATTTTCGGTAATATACTTACTATTACTTTACCACACTGCATCGGATCGACACCTCGGCCCCGGGAATGAGTTTGGATTAAGACCTTTAACGTTGTGAAAAGAGATCAACATCTATTTAAAAACTAAAAGAGCAGCTGCCTATTTTAAGACAGCTGCTCGCTCATTTTATGAATTCGCAACGCGTTCTTTCTCTTCAATCAGTTTCTTCATTCGCAATCGGTCTCGATCGAGGACCGGCTTTAAATACTTTCCAGTGTACGAACCAGGCACTTTGGCTACCTGTTCCGGTGTTCCAGAAGCAACAATGGTGCCACCCCGGTCCCCGCCTTCCGGACCGAGGTCAACGATATAATCAGCCGCTTTGATGACGTCAAGATTATGTTCAATCACCAGCACTGTATCACCGTTGTCGACAAGCCGTTGCAGGACAACCAAAAGTCTCGAGATATCATCAACATGCAGTCCGGTTGTCGGTTCGTCAAGAATATAAAGTGATCGTCCGGATGAACGGCGGTGCAGCTCGGAGGCCAGTTTAACCCTTTGTGCTTCTCCTCCTGACAGCGTTGTGGCCGGCTGCCCTAATGTAATATAGCCAAGCCCGACATCAGCAATCGTTTGCAGCTTTCGTTTGATTTTCGGAATGTTTTCAAAAAATTCATTCGCGTCTTCAACCGTCATATTTAAAATGTCGGAAATATTCTTGCCTTTATATTTCACTTCGAGCGTCTCCCGGTTGTACCGCTTGCCATGGCAAACTTCACATGGAACATATACATCAGGTAAAAAGTGCATTTCGATCTTGATAATTCCATCCCCACGGCATGCTTCACAGCGTCCGCCCTTGACATTAAAGCTAAAACGGCCTTTTTTATAGCCCCGCACCTTTGCTTCATTCGTCGAAGCAAACACATCGCGGATATCATCAAACACACCGGTATAGGTTGCCGGATTTGAACGAGGCGTCCGCCCGATTGGCGACTGGTCTATATCAATGACCTTTTCTAAATGGTCAATTCCCTTTATGTCCTTATGCTCACCCGGTTTGCTTTTCGCATGGTGAAGCTGCTGGGCAAGTTTTTTATGAAGAATTTCATTGATAAGCGTACTCTTACCAGAGCCGGACACGCCTGTAACCGCAATAAACAGCCCTAATGGTAGCTTTACGGAAACATTGTTTAAATTATTTTCCCGTGCCCCTTTAATTTCAAGATAACGGCCATTTGCTTTGCGCCGTTCAACCGGAAGCGGGATGAACTTTTTGCCAGACAGGTATTGGCCGGTTAATGAGGCCGGATCATTCATAACTTCTTCAGGGGTCCCGGCTGAAATAATTTCACCGCCGTGAACCCCGGCACCTGGCCCGACATCAATCAAGTAATCCGCAGCAATCATCGTATCCTCATCATGCTCAACGACAATCAATGTATTACCGATGTCACGCATATTTTTTAAGGTCTCAATCAAGCGATCATTGTCGCGCTGATGCAAGCCGATTGATGGTTCATCCAGGATATAGAGAACGCCCGTTAGACGGGATCCGATTTGTGTTGCAAGGCGGATCCGCTGGGCTTCCCCGCCTGAAAGGGTTCCAGCTGCCCGGCTTAGCGTTAAATAATCAAGCCCAACATTAATCAGAAAGCCAAGGCGTTCCTTTATTTCGCGAAAAATAAGGTTAGCAATCTTCATTTCTTTATCTGTTAGCTGTAAATTCTCAAAAAACTGGTATGCCTCTTCAATCGAACGAGCCGTTACCTGGCTAATATGCTGTCCTGCTATGAGAACCGCAAGGCTTTCCTTTTTTAGACGGTTGCCTTTACAGGTTGGACAAGGTTTTTCACCCATATATTTTTCCATTTGTTCGCGAATATAATCGGAGCTTGTTTCTTTAAAGCGCCGCTCAACATTGCGAATAACGCCTTCAAATTCAATATAATTTTCCCGTATTTGGCCAAAATCATTTTCATAACGAAAATAAATTCTGTCCTCGTTTGAACCGTAAAGGATTTTATCAAGCAAATGGCCGGGGATGTCTTTAACAGGTGTATCCATATCAACTCCATAATGATTGCATACCGCTTCAAGAAGCTGCGGATAATATTGCGAGCTCGTCGGTTCCCATGGAGCAATCGCATGATCCCGCAACGACAGGTCCCGGTTAGGTATGACCAGATCCTCATCGACTTCGCGCTTTGCGCCAAGGCCATCGCAGTCAGGACAAGCACCGAAAGGACTGTTAAAAGAAAACATGCGCGGTTCAAGCTCGCCAATAGAAAATCCGCAGAGCGGGCAAGCATGATGCTCGCTGAAAAGAAGCTCAGCTTCCCCGATGACATCAATGACAACTTTGCCTTCCCCCAGACTTAGAGCTGCTTCAAGGGAGTCTGCAAGACGCGCTTCCACCCCTTCTTTAACAACAATACGGTCGATGACCACTTCGATCGAGTGCTTCTTATTTTTATCAAGCTCAATGTCATCACCGATTTCGTGCATTTCCCCGTTGATTCTGACCCGGACATAGCCTTGCTTTTTTATATCCTCAAGTACTTTAAGATGCGTACCTTTTCTTCCGGAAACGATTGGAGCAAGAACCTGCAGCTTTGTTCTTTCCGGATACTCCATGATACGGTCGACCATTTGTTCAATCGTTTGCGAGGAGATTTCAACGTTGTGGACCGGACAAACCGGCCGGCCCACCCGCGCAAAAAGCAGACGCAAATAATCATAAATTTCCGTCACCGTTCCAACAGTCGAACGGGGATTCCGGCTCGTCGTTTTCTGGTCAATCGAAATAGCCGGGGATAACCCTTCGATGGCATCGACATCCGGCTTATCCATTTGCCCGAGAAATTGGCGGGCATAGGCGGAAAGCGATTCAACATAGCGGCGCTGGCCTTCTGCGTAAATCGTGTCAAAAGCCAATGACGACTTTCCGGATCCCGACAATCCTGTCAAAACAACAAGCTTATCTCTCGGAATCGTGACATCAACATTCTTTAAATTGTGGGCTCTCGCACCTTTCACAATCAGTTTATCCATAGCCATGTAACCGTCATCCTTCCGCTTTCAACTCTAATATTAAATCACGAAGCTCGGCGGCCCGTTCAAAGTTTAACGCTTTGGCCGCGTCCTTCATTTCTTTTTCCATGCTGACTAACAGTTTTTCACGTTCTTTCTTATTGAGCTTGCCAATAGATGCCGCCGGTTTATATTCTTCCTTCTCTTCGGCCGCATAGGTTGCACGAATCGAGTCGCGAATGTCTTTTTGAATTGTTTGCGGTGTAATACCGTGCTTCGTATTATATTCTTCCTGTATCTCACGGCGCCGTTTCGTTTCATTAAGCGCCAGTTCCATTGAATTGGTGATCCGATCGGCATACATGATTACCTGGCCATTGGCATTTCTCGCCGCCCGGCCTATCGTCTGGATCAACGAACGTTCAGAACGAAGGAAGCCTTCCTTATCCGCATCAAGAATCGCAACGAGCGAGACTTCCGGAATGTCAAGTCCTTCCCGTAACAGGTTGATCCCGACCAGTGCATCATATTTTCCGAGGCGCAATTCACGAATAATTTCGATTCGTTCCAGTGTCTTGACCTCAGAATGCAGATACTGAACTTTAATACCGATTTCTTTTAAATAATCTGTTAAATCCTCTGACATCTTTTTCGTCAGCGTCGTAATAAGAACCCGCTCATTCTTGTCAATTCGCTCCTGGATTTCGCCGATTAAATTGTCTATTTGCCCTTCAATCGGGCGAACTTCAATGGTTGGGTCAAGCAGTCCGGTTGGCCGGATGATTTGTTCAATCATTGTCGGCGTATGCTCTATCTCAAACGGTCCAGGTGTAGCGGATACGTAGACAATTTGATTGACGTGTTCTTCAAATTCATCAAACATGAGCGGTCGGTTGTCCAGCGCAGATGGCAAGCGGAAACCATGCTCAACGAGGACGTTCTTTCTGGCCTGGTCACCATTGTACATACCACGAATTTGCGGGAGTGTAACATGAGACTCATCGACTACAATCAGGAGGTCTTCGGGAAAATAATCAAGCAAAGTATAAGGAGTTGACCCGGCAGCTCTCAGCGTTAAATGGCGGGAATAGTTTTCAATACCCGAGCAAAAGCCCATTTCCCGCATCATTTCCAGATCATAACGGGTCCGTTGTTCGAGGCGCTGTGCTTCCAATAGCTTATCCTCGGCACGAAGCTTCGCCAATTGCTCCTCCAGCTCTTGTTCAATGTTCTCAATTGCTTTGCGCATTTTCTCTTCCCGGGTAACGAAGTGGGAAGCAGGAAAAATCGCAATATGGTCGCGCTCGCCGATAATTTCACCTGTCAAAGCATCTACTTCACGAATCCTGTCAATTTCATCTCCAAAAAACTCAACACGCAAACAGTGTTCATCCTTTGCGACAGGAAAAATTTCAACGACATCGCCGCGAACCCGGAATGTTCCCCGTTTAAAATCAATATCATTTCGTGCATATTGAATATCAACAAGACGCCGGAGCAGCTGGTTACGTTCAATCTCCATTCCTGACCTTAGCGATACAACAAGTTCCCGGTATTCTTCCGGGGAACCGAGACCATAAATACAGGAAACACTGGCAATAATAATGACATCTTTCCGCTCAAATAACGAAGAAGTCGCAGAGTGGCGCAGTTTATCAATTTCATCATTGATGCTTGAATCTTTTTCGATAAATGTATCCGTGTGCGGGACATATGCCTCTGGCTGATAATAGTCGTAATAGCTTACAAAATACTCCACAGCGTTATTCGGGAAGAATTCCTTAAACTCGCTATATAGCTGTCCGGCCAGTGTTTTGTTGTGAGCAATAACGAGCGTAGGTCGATTGACTTCCTTAATAACATTGGAAATCGTGAATGTCTTCCCTGTTCCGGTTGCCCCGAGCAAGGTCTGGTAACGCTCGCCCGCTTTGAGTCCGGCAACGATTTTTTTAATCGCTTCCGGCTGGTCGCCTTGCGGGGAATATTTCGAGACTAACTCAAATTGGTCCTTCATAAACAAACCTCCTTTTCAAACAAAACAGAAATATATCGAAACAATCTACTCATTTCCTTAAATATAGAAACAAAAGATCGTTTTATAGGTTTTCATCAAAAAACTCATATCAACATTCTACCACAAAACACCTAAAACAAACCAATAAAATGCGAACGGATATTCGTTTTTTCCAAAAATGGTTAGATTTAACCTTTTTTGACCAATGCCTAATCTAGGTAGATTCCTTTATACTGGGTAACGATTCTAAACACGACAATAAAAACCTGCCAGCGGCTTCCCCGGGCAGGTTTTTTAAGCACTTTTCTTTATCTTTTGTTTCATTCTTTTAGCGTACCAGAATCCTGCTGTTAATGAGAAAGCATCAACAATGATCAACAGGAACGAATCCGTGTAGCCTTTATAGACAGAAGCTGCAATTAATGCAACGGTTAACACTAAGCCGATAACATTACTGTATGTGACCCTGGCGAAAAATAGCACCAGCAGTCCAGGCAATATAAGGGCTGATAAATACTTAATAGCCAATAGCCACACCTCTTTTAAACATAATTAGCTGTAAACCCTCACAATTGCTTTAGGAATGGTTGAATCCCAGTTTACGAAGAGCCCGCGCCAGATTGTTTTGAATATCTACATCTTTAAAGTTGACGCCAAGTTGCGTCGCGATCTGGGCAACCTCCGGCCGCAAACCGGATAAAGTCGTTTTGACGCCGACAATTCGCAATGCAGCGATCACTTGAAAGATCTGTTGGGCGACCATTGTATCGATAATAATCACGCCTGACAAATCGATAAATAAATGCTTTACTTGCTTTTGAATACATTGATTTAAGGTCGATTCCAGTATAATCTTCGCCCGCCGGGTATCAATATCACCGATCAGCGGCAGCACGCCAATGTCATCGGAAATCGGTATAACCGGACTGCTTAGCTCCTGGATCAACGCCTGCTGAGAAACAAGCATATCGAGCGTTGCCCGGTAATAGTGCTCAGAGAACTTTTCAATAATCGTGTCAAAAGCAGAATTGACGCGGCTGCTCCAATGAAAGATCTCTTCGAGGTGTGCATCTTTTTGATGTTCAAGGAAATAGTTTTTAACCTGCTTCCAGTAGATGTCCCGAAAAACCTTCACATGGTGGATAACCTCAAAAATCGGTACGCTGCTGTTAGCCCGGTCCTTCCCAACTTCCGACGCCCAATTTTCTATATATTCGTTAAAAACATTTTCAGAATCTAAAAACACTTTTGAGACCGCCACAACCGTCAGGCCATTTTGTTCACGAAGCCTGTTGACAACTTCCTCAGGAGCATCCGGCGAATACATCAGCGATCCAGCTGTGTCCCGGCTTGAAAGCCATTCATCTGTCATTTCGTTTGTATGGCTGATCATATAATCATGAAGCTGGCTATTATTATTTTCCATAGCCGCGTCCTCCCCCTGGTAACAATCGAATGCAAGTAAAATCTGCGCTGTGAATCAGAACAATTTCAATTCTATTAGTATGCAGTTCGTAAAATGAAATTTGAAAAGGCGAGTTCTTTTTTAAAAATACCTTGTTAATGCTAGTTATCAGCATTGCGAAGCTCTTTTATATTTTACTATAGTTGTCTCCAGAAAGACAACGAAAGAGAGACTAAGTGAAGCGCTGCATGTAGAGTAGAAAACAGGAATTAGATATTGTCTTCTTGTCCTCGGGTTTCAGGGTGTTCCAC